>NZ_WWFG01000019.1 GCF_026127265.1 Nostoc sp. KVJ3 | reverse complement strand
GGCTCCGGCAATGGCGATGGTGATAGCTCCGGCGATAGTGATGACGATGACTCCAGCAATGGCAATGGCGATGGCAATGATTCCGGCAATGGCGATGATGATGGCTCCGGCGATGGCGATGGCGGTGGCTCTAGCTCCGGTGATGGCGATGGTGATGACGATGACTCCGGCAATGGCGATGGCGATGGCTCCGGCGATAACTCCAGCAATGGCTCCAGTGATGGCGATGGCTGAGTTGAATCCTTGGCGAAGGATAACTATAAAAACAACAATTACTACTATTAAGGCGGTGCAACCTGCAACTTGATTTTCGGGAATTGAACTATCAAATATACTAGCTATCACCGTTCCAGTAAAAACTGAGAAAAATCCAGAAACTCCAGACAGTAACCATGAAACACCGACTAAAAAAATAGCCCAACGCTTTTGCAACCCAGCAGTAGCATGACTAAAGTTTGCGTTCCTCAGATTCGCCCCTGTAAAATCTGCCCCTCGGATATCTTCACCACTAAAATTTGCACCCTCAAGGTTTTGACCTTTGAAAGAACGACCTCTGAGATTTTGACCGGAGAAGTCTTGGGGCATGGCTGGGCGCTGTATACAAATTTCTTTTTGGATACAGATATACCATGAACAATTTCGTAATTACAAAGTTTTAAAGCGATTCTCTTTTGTTACAGCCAGTTTTTATGCTTCAATCCCCGGCTTAATCCTTTCCCTCTCCTCACCGATAAATCATTCATTCACAATCAAGTTATAGTCGATATAACCAAGCATCGCCCCTCTTTTGATAGCCTCATAACTGTTCTTGACGTGCCATTTACTGTACAAATCACTGGCATAACGTTTGACTGTACTAACAGAGAGAAACATTTCTCTGGCAATCTGTTCAAAACCTAAACCCTGAGCCAGTAAACGCAGGACTTGTATTTGTCGTTCGGTGGGAGAGTCAAGCAAGTTTTTATCAGCAAAACTAGGGTCAATATATCTATTTTTATCAAGGCTTTTTAACAGTTTTTTAGCCAGCTTCGGGTCAAGCAGGCATTCATCAAAGTAAGCTCTCTTGATGGCTAGTTCAATCAATTCTACATCAGCACTTTTGAGCATATAAGAATCAGCCCCATGATGGAAAGCTGACTTAATAAAGTCGGAATGAGTCTGATTAGTAAAAATTACCACTTTACTATTAGTCTTTCTTTTGATTGAGCTAGTCAGTTCTAAACCACTCATGTCGGGTAAGAGTAAATCAACTAACACAACATCAGGGTTAGTCTGTTCAATTAGCTGAAACCCTAGCTTTCCACTGGTGGCATCACCAGTTACTTCTATATCTGGAGATTTTTCAATAGCGCTTTTGATGCCTAAGAGTGTGAATATTTCTGGTTCAACAATTACTATTTTCAGCATGATTTGATTAATCCTCTAATAATAAACGGCTGTTTATTCGGGTATTTATTATTGGTGTCTAGCGGACACGCAGTAGACACTTGGTGTCTGGGCGGTGTCTGGGGTAGTGTCTGCTGGTGTCTATGCTAGACAAGGGTTTTGAGCTTTGGTGTCTGTGGTGTTCGGTGTCCAGTGTCCGTTAAAAAAGGGCGTTTTTAGGGGCAGACACCAGACACCGATGGCAGTCAAATTTGATTGAGCTTGATAACACCCTCGGCTATCCAGTCCGCCAATCCTGCCCCCACAATTTCATACATCCAGCCCTTGATTTGCTCAACAGTGAATCTTTCACCAGCCACTTTAAAGTTGCCTTTGAACTCTCTTACATCAGCTTCAATTCGTTCAGTTCTGGTGAGATATTCATACAGTTTTTGCGCCTGGGGTGATAGTTTTTTCGGTTCATCTTGGGTGTCACCTGCTTTGTTAGCAAGATTGAATTCCAGTTCATAAATGCGCTCTAAAGTAGCTTTATCGATGGGGGGATTAGGATTAGATTCTGCTGGTAGAGCGTCGCTAAAGTCAGATATTTTTACGCTCATTTTGGGCAGATTAACATCAAGCCATTCGTTAGAACTATCGAGTTTTACCTTTGCTTTACCCGTTGATGAAGGCTGTAGTGTAACTGAATCTACTTCCGCCAAACATTCAACTTGCAGCATCTTAGAAACAAGATTATGTAATCCCTTAATGCCAAACAAACAAGTCTGGGTGTTGTTATGAGCTACGACAGTAATGGGCATCTCTTGTTTACGGCTTTTGGTTAGTGCCAGCTTGCCGAATTTGTCTAACAGTTCTGCATCTTTAATGAAGTCGCCGTATGTGGTGGCCTCCTCACAGATTAAAGACAAAGCTTTACCTTCTGCCCAAAGTTTCTGCCGCCATTGCGACTCACTCAATGATGAATTATTAAAGGTTTTTAACCGTGATTGCAGTTCCTCAACGTAATCGCGGATCTGCTGTTCAATATCATCCCAGGAGTGGTAACTTTCAACTCCTCGCCATTCACTACGGTTCGAGTCGGGGTCAAGGACAATCACACGGTAGCCGGCTTGTTTTTTGAGTTGGATTACATAACGGGCTAGCCAAGATTTACCGCCCCTTGGTTGCCCCAAATTAAGCAGGTCTGCTTGACTAAATTCTGCACCCATGCGACAGGGTTGAGTATTGGTGCAATCGCTTGGCTGTCTGCCCCAGTAACTTTGTCGTTAGGGTCAATCGTCCCCGCTAAAGTCTGACTTCCTTGTAAGTAAGGCGTTTTCATCTCACGAAGCTGCTTGATGTAATCTGCCTTCTGTTGCTCGGTCATCCCAGCCGTCTGCGCCTCGAAAAGTGCATCAGTCGCATCTAGCTGGGCAACTTGAATCTCAACGTCGGAGTAAATCTCAGCTTTGGTGATATCCACAGTGCGATCATTGGCTATCAAATCTAAATCGGCTTGCAGTTGGACTTCTGCGATCGCAACGTCTCGGCAACTCTCTAGTAACTCGGAACGTGCGGCCATCTCTGCCTTTGCAGCATCCCGTTTTTGGGCGATGTCTTCAAAAACTGCCCTCTGCTTCTCCTCATCTTGACAATGGCGGAGCATCCACCCCGCAAGCGCAAACCCCAGGAAACCACCAAAAGCCCAAAACGCTTTGTATGGGTTGGTCGCCTTCACTAACCCATTAACGCCCATAGCTGGGTCACGCACTACTTGAGAGGGCATTCCTTCTAGCTTCCACTGCTCCCAGTAATGGGGGGTCATGCGGAATGGTCTGTTATTCAAGTCATGACATACCAATGTTTTCTTTGGGGTTTTGACACAGAAATAAATTCTGTCGCTGCTAGTTCCCTGCCACGCCATCGCAGCTGATCCAATCCCTACTGTTAAACTCAGCCCAATTGCAACAGCTTTTTTATCCATCGGCAGACGACCAAACCACAACATTAAACCCGATTGTTGCGACTCGGATAACTGTTTGTGCTTCTCAGATAGATAGTTCATTTACCTCTTTTACCACCAAATAGAAAAAACATTAATATCGCTAGAAATATGCCCACTCCTGCACCATCCATCCAACTTGAAGATTCAGCAGTTTTTGGCTTATAAACCGACTCAATTGAAGTATTAGCAGTAATAGTGGAAGTTCTCGCTTCATTCCATTCACTAATCGGGTCAGAGAGCGCACATAACAACGCTAATGATGCACTGCAACCAGTCATTAGATTAGTGACAAAATTATTAAACCCTTCACCTGTTGCAGTGGCAGTAAAATACAGGTGTGCAGTGCCAACAGCTAGGAACATTCCAACTGGGTGAACTTGCAATAGATGAAAGGTGAAAATCACTGCACTATTTAAGCAACTACCAGCGACAATTTCACAAGCATTACCAGCACGTCTAAATGTTCTACCCCGGTTATTTTCTGGCAGTGGTGGTAACTGTTCGGGTTGTTGATGCTGCTGATGTTGTTGTGATTTCTGTGCCAGCCCTTCCATTGAAAAAGGGCTGACGCTATGAGGATCTTCATTTCGTTTCCTTACTAGCATCAGCCTTACCTTTTAACTAATTACTTATCTGTCGCCCAATTTGTTCCACAAGTTACCCAATATTGCACCCCAACCGCGAACTGTTCCTGTTGCTGAAACACTTGATGCTGGTGCAGAATTTTGGCTAGTAACTGGTATCACTTCTTGGGGGGCTTGATTGGGTTCTAATGCCCGTGAGCCATACCTCGCACGGGCTAAAAGTTGTTGTCGTTTCTCTCTTAATCCCGTAGTGATTGCCTGTCTTTCAGCTTGCACAACTTGCTTATTTTCTATGCTGCTGATTTTGTTTTCATGCCGCCAAAGTTCAGCTTGTAAATCTTGATGTAATTGGGCTGCAACTTCAGTTAAAGCGTGTTTACGCTTCTGGTCAATTCGCAACAAATCGGCTCTATCTTGGGCATCTATTTTACTCATTTCCGAGTCAAATTCAGCGTTAAGTTTACGGATTTTACCAATTGCACCCGCTACATGAGAGCCGTATTGCTTACGAAGTTCGACCCAGGTTACTTGTCCTTTGGTCAACTTCTCCATCGCCTCAAAGACGACCTTGGCGTTGTCCAAAAATGGTTCTAATCTGTCAGATAATTCTTGGGCATTATTGGCGTAATCCGCAAATTGTTCGAGCTTGTTTATATCAGAAAGATAGCCCAAAATATCAGACTCAAACCCTCCCCAAGATTGCGCTTTTTCATCGATATGCGAACTATGACCAACTACCGGATTGCGTATTGCAAAATCCATGACTCTCTCTCCTAATAAGGGATTACGTCATAGTCGATATTGCTGGATGATTGGGGCAACTTATCCCAATACCCCATCTCTTCAAATCGGCTATAAATTCTCGCTGCTAGTTGTCTTACAGGGTCGTCAAAATCTTCAGATATTAAATCAAATCTGTTTTCACCAAATGCCAAGATATTTGCAATATCCGGGTCAATACCATTACCCAAGAATTGACCAAATGCTGCTGGATAAGGATGATCATCAATGGTTGAATGAGTTGCTAAGAATTCCGTCCCGGTGAAGGGTGGGTAATCTTCACTCTCGAATATTGGTGTGGAAAGTGCCTCAATATCTGCCTCAATCCTTGCTGCCCATTCTTCAGGATTTTCTGCTTTGAATTGCTGCTTTCTTAGGGCGGAGTCGGTCAGAGGTGAGCGTCCCCAATCGTTGGGATTTCTGTAGTCAAGTGTCATTTGTTAGAATCCTTGTAACGATGTGTACTTGATGCACTTTCGGGTGAGGCGATCGCCAAGCTTGCCGGCAGATGCGATCGCTTCATCATCAGTTCTCACAAAACTCAACAAGTTCAAAAACCTCTCTCTGCACTTGGTTTTGACTTAATTCTTTTCTTCTGCCTTTGGAGTCATTGAAAATGAAAGGTGCATTGGCTCGACAATTAGAGCGATGGCTGTAGCGCAGTTGTTGACCACGGAATTCATACAGGTGGTTACGCTGTAAGGCTGTCATTGAAAGCATAAGTTTGTCCCTCAACTTGGGAGTAGAATTCGATATTTAGAATCGCTTCGTGAATCTCCATCAAAGCTTGCACAGCATCGCCCATCTTTAAGTCATTCGATGTACTGAACCTTTCGGAGGCTTCGATTTGCTTGTAATTGGGAGATGCTTGCACGAACCTTAAAGTCTGTTCGCAACCGAGGATAATGGTCATTATTTCGGTTGTTGTTAGCGATGGTTGTGTCTTTTGGGTGTCTTGGTCGCTCATGACTTCTTTCCTTTTCTTTGGGTTTTGATTGGTGCGGTTGGGGCTTCTGGCTGACTCGGCTTTTGAAGTACATAGCTGATTGCACCTCCACCCCCGACAGATGCGGCAATGGTGAACATATTGTTTCTGCCGAAGTACTGCACTCCGAAGTAGCCAACGGCTAACGCTGCTGCTGTTGCTCCAATGCCTAAAACCGTGTTTCTAAATCTGGATTTGGTCATGCTGCCCCTTTGAAATTAGTGACCATTGCGCTAAGTGCCGATTTATTGGGCTGTGTAGATTGCGCTGTTTCGGGTTTGGGCGATGATTGCACATTGCCGTGTTGAAAAATCAGCTTCTCTACACCTGCTGATAATGCTTGTGTTGGTGCATCTTGGGGTAAATCAAACATCTTGCACAATTCAATTACTGCTAGGTAGGAGATGGTTATACGCCGAGATTCGTAATTCATTAATTAAGCTCCCAAAGATATTTGAGTTAATAGTTTCAACCCCAAAGCATTGATAAATTGGGGGTTATTCAAAATCACAAAGCCTAAACCGGCTAAGTTTTGATCCACCACTGGCAAGGAAACGCCCCCACCCCAGGCGACAAGGTATTTAGCGCGGTCTAGATAATTGCCAGCAGTCACAAAGTTGGCGAATTTCTCAATCCTGTTTGACCACCACTGATCAAGGCATTGGCTGTACTCGGTTTCAAACTTCTTGCCCGTGAGGTGGTTGCCGCCATAAGTGAAAGTACCTTCGATAATTCCCTGGTTCACCAAGCTGGGCGAGTGCTTCACATCCTTGGATAGCAGACTCACTCGGTCGTTTCGCTTGTCGAGAGCTTCTGCAATCATGCTGTGCAGTTCACCCGCTCCACCCTCTATCAGGTGACGGTCAATCACTGCACCACTGCCGTTAAACACGGTAATTAACCAAGTGGATGAACCGATATCGAGAGCGATCGCTAATTCTGAGGGGTCTAGTACCAGGGATGCTTCACCGAATAAACAATGGGCAATGCTTCCAAACCCTTCAGGGTAAATGCCTGTGACTACGATTTCAACTGTCTTGCTGACAATGGAACGAGTTACAGGGTGCAAATGCTCAAAGGTGTGAGTCCCTTCTACTCTGCGTTTAATCTCTTGGCCCCAGCGTTCCGGGTTGTGATTGCTCAAACTAATTGAAAGTTTGACCCCATCGGGAATATTCAGAACTGCTAAGTCTGCAAGGATGCTTTCTAGTGCCAGTTCTGCTTTTTTCGCCTTATCTTCGTGCAGTAAGGTGTGGTCATTTTGAGCTAGAGCCGCACTACCCCAAAAGAATTGAACATCTTTTAAGTCAAGCCGCGTTCCTTGTACATAACGCACCCATGCCCCATCTTTTGAGATGGTTTCGTGGTGCATGATGTTGCGGTTGCGAACAAGTGAGTATGCGGCAGGCATCATGATGGAAAAATCACCGATGATTGCCTTGCCATACCCTGCACCTGAGTCTTTTCCGGCGATAAGGTCAGTTAGCCCTGATTTGGCTAACAAATCCGCTTGAACTAGCCAGTTTTTGGCATTGGTGTATGTGGTTGTCATGGTTCTGTTGTTTGTTAAAGTCTTGGTTCTTCTGGCTTTGGAGAATTTAGAGGCTGAATCCTCTTAAATCCGCACATCCAGTTAGGGGTTAGCCATAGCGTCACTTTCTGGCTTCTATTGCCTTTGTTTTGTGGCGTTTTTTGGCTTACAGTGTTATCATAACACTGTTTAACACCAGTGACAAGTGAGAGGTTTAGACTGACAATAGGGTTATTCAAACACCAGACAGTGTTACGATGCCCACAGGAACAAGATTAAATATTTATTTCACAGATGAAGATGACTTAGCACTTTACGACTTAATATCTGCTGAAGCAAAAACTGAAAAACGCTCTATGAGTCAAATGGTAAAACTTCTTGCTTCGGAAGCGCTCACGGCAAGACACACAAAAAAAACCAAATTAAAAAAACAGGATGAAGATTAGGGTGATCACTCTCAGTTGAACTTAGCCCAAGCAAAATACATAACCGATAAAAACCAACCAGATAACCTAGATGAAAAGAAGTTTGACCTTGTAACCGATGAGAGATTAGTCAGCAACCGAAACAATTTTTGGTGTCTCCAATGACTACTGTGAAAGACCTACCAACCGATTTTCAACTCCCGCCGCACAACGAACCGGCATTAGAGATGCTTAGGGAGGCGAAAGACTACGAATCCGCTTTGGCTCTGGCGATTAGCGGTACTGCACTTGCTACAGGCGGCTTCATTACTCCGGTAGGCTGGGCAGCTTTTGCATTGGCTTACAAGCCATTGATAAGAATTCAAAAACTTGCACGGCTGGAAAAATTAACAGCCCTGCTTTTGGATGAGTTCAAAAGCCAGGGGATACAAGTCTTTCCAGTGCTAAAGCTAGAGGACAAGAATCCTATCGACTTGTTTGTGAGATTTGAGCGAAAAGTTCACCTGTTTATCTCGATTCGCTCAATAGGAGATAAGGAGATTGTCTACAACGAAGCTAGAGAGGTTTTGCAGATCAAGAGGAAAGACAAACATGGGCTAAAAGTGTGGAACCCTTGCCCACTGCTTGAGTTAGCAGATTACGAGAAGTGGTTAAGCAAGAACAGAGACTTGTTTGCAATGTCTTCCCGTGAAGCTACAAAAACGCCCTCAGCAAAAGTTTTGGTCTTATGGCCTCCCACCAAGGCGGCTATTGATCACAATTCACACCTTTATTCTGAAGTTGGAAGTATGAAAATTCTGGCTCTTAGAAGAAAAGGCACTGCATTTATTATTCAACAGGAGGAAGTAATCGAGTTTGTCAAGGCGACTTTAGCCAAGTACTCATAGGCAAAACAACGAAAACCCCGCGTCCCGGTAGGACAGCAGGGTTTTCAAAGGGAATTGGGGTTATCGGGTTTGAACGGCCTAATTAATATCCCTAATAGTAATTTTATCGTACATGATTCGGTGTAAAGCCAATGTAACACTGGCTTACCAGATGTAAACAACGTTTCAGGAATTTTATGTAATTTTGTTCTTATATTTCTGAACGTTTGTATATAAGATTACTTTCGGGATAGCTCCAATTCCTCCAACACACTTCAGGAGGATGAGTTTTCATGTCACCATTACAACAATTTAATCACTTAGTATCGGCGCAAAGACCCTCTCACATAGAAGTCAACCACTGGAATGAATGGTTAGCCAGTGCTGTTGACCCAAAGTTAACAGCTTTGAATGTCCGCTCTCTTAGTGGCCCCTCAGTGTACGAATATCTGTTATGCGCCCTACCTCAAACTGCCAGACGTAACGATGGGCGACTGCGTGATGGCTACTTGAAACGATATGTCCACGCAGAGGCCGGTGCATGGTGGGTTAGTGGACTTGACCCGCTTAATGATTGGTTGGCGATGGACTGGGGACGGATGAAACCAGATTACCCCCGCCTCGAATGGGACAAGACTACACAGCAGCAAACTCAAAAGCCAGTCAAGTACGAATCACCACCCAAAACTCCCAACCGAGTTACCTACTTGAGAATGCCCCTACATTTATGGCGCTTGGTATCACTTCGCTATAACGTGCCGATGCCAGAACATATTACCGTTACCGAAGAAGGAGAGGCGTTAGGTTTTTGGGCTTGGGTAATGGCACATCCCGAAATCCCTGTAATCCTTACAGAGGGCGAGAAGAAGGCAGGTTGTCTCCTAACTTTGGGCTTTGTGGCGATCGCACTCCCTGGAATCTGGAACGGTCGAGTGGGCAAGGAGGATTTAGAACGACTGCACCCTGATTTAGTCCCAATGACTCAAAAGGGGCGTAAATTCGTTGTTCTATTCGACTACGAAAGCAAACCCAAAACCAAACAGCAGATTTTTCAAGCCACACGCCGGACAGCTTCTGCAATTGTAGAACTTTGTTGCCAGTGTGAAGTAGCGCTGCTGCCAGGGCCAGAGAAAGGAATTGACGATTGGGTTGTAGTTTTGGGTAAAAAGGCTGATATTGCCGTCACCACAATGATTGCTGATGCCTTGAGAATCAGCGAGTACAAGCAAAGATTTTTCATCAATCGTGCCAGGGGACTCCATAAGTACAAGCCCGATGTGACAGTTAATACCCGTTATCTCTCACTTGCGATCCACTCCCTACCTCAATCGGGGTTAGTTGGTTTGGTTTCCGACATGGGAACAGGAAAGACTGAAATTTTGGCAGTTCTCAGAAGAGAGAACCCCCAACTCAGTTTTTTGAACAATGGGCATCGGGTTACTTTGCTCAAGAATCTCAGCGATCGCTTACAAACAGCAATGTACTCCGCGATTTCTTGCGGGGATTGGGGTCAGGTAAAAGCTCTCAGCATTACCGTGGATTCTCTGTATAAAATGGCAAATGATTTACAGGCTTACGATATTCTATTTATTGATGAAGCCTGCCAGTATCTCGCTCACTTGCTAAAGTCCAAAACCTGCAAAGAACACAGGGGGGCGATTCTGGAAGTGCTGGAGTATCTGGTTTACAATGCCAAGCTGGTTGTTTTAGCTGATGCCCACCTCGATGACCTGACCATTGAGTTTTTCATGAATTTGCGACCGGCTGGTGAAAAACCCTACATCATCAAAAACCTGTATCGCTCAGGTGGTCGTCAAGTTCATTGGTACGAGGGGAAAAACAGCAGCGCAATCGTTGCCGAGTTTCACGCTCAACTGATGTTGGGTAAAAAACTGATGATGGTGAGTGACAGCAAGCGGTTCATCAAAAAGTTAGAACGAGCGCTCAATGACGGGACATCGATGGATACGCCTGATGATGAAACACCGGAATCAGCCGAAGACCGACAGCTACGGGTGTGGGCTATTCACTCGGAAAATAGCGGCTCTGAAGAGAATGTGATTTTCATTAGAGAGATTAACATTGCCATTAAGGATCTTGACGCTTTTTTAATTACTCCCAGTCTCAGTTCAGGGGTTGACATTTCCAGCTATCATTTTGATGCCGTGTTTGGCGTGTTTCATGCTGTCTCGCAGTCGGCTACAGAATGCGCCCAGCAGTTATGGCGGTATCGTCCAAATGTCCCCATGTATGTTTGGGTAGCTCCGCGTCCCCCCTTTGGTTACGCCGAAACCAATGCCCGACGCATTAAAGAAAAGATTCTTCAGACAAATGAGATGACCGCTTTTCTGATTCGCATTAACCGGGAAACGGGCAAACGTGGGGCTGAGAAGGATTGGGCATTAGATGCTAGTTGTCAGATTGAGGGGCAACGGAATTGGTCGATTAATAATTTACGGGCTGATTTGCGATCGCTCCTAGAAGAAATGGGCAATACTATTGCGCCTGTGGGTGATGCAACCGATGAGGGTGCTTCCCGGTGGATGAAGGCGGCGGGTATCGCCATCGATGAGGAGCATTACCGTAAAGTTGTCAATGCCAAAGATATTGACAGAAGGACTTACACCAGTAGGCAACATCAAGATTACCTGAAGCCCGAAGAAGTTTTGGAGTGTGAGAAGTTCCGCATACAGGACACTTACGGCATGAGCGTAACCCCGGAACTGGTTGAGCAAGATGACGGGGGACGCTTAATTAAAAAGATTGTCGCACTTGAAGCGATATTGGCCGCACCGGGGGAAATGGTCGCTGATGATCAGGGGCGCGAGTTTATTCCACCGCCAGCTATTGTTGCCGAACGTGATAAATCGGAACGGGAGCGATTAGCTATCTGCACAGACTGGAGCAATCATTCTACCGCTTGGTTGATGCGTCATCGGCTGGGACTCAGGGCAGTGCTGATGTCTATGATGGCTGGGGTTGAGATTAAAGGCGACGAGGCAATGATTCAGGCTTTGGCTGAGTTTTCCAAGCGCAACGCATCTCACGTTAAAGGTATCCTCAACCTGACCATTCCGCTATCGGAGTCTCCTGTGTGGATTTTAAGCCAGTATCTCTCGCAACTGGGTTTGTCCACTGAGTCGCGGCGACCGCTTGAAGATGGGCAGCGTGTTCGGTATTATCGTTTGAATACTGAGGATGTAGAGTTTGTCCAAAAGGTGCTGGATTATCGTCAAAGGCAACGGGAGGAGAAGGAACGCAAACGCCAAGAGTCACTTGAACGAGATGCGGCTTATGCGGCTAGAATGCAGTCTCAGTATGGGATTAACCCGCCGTCCACACCCCCCATTAATGAAGATGGAGATAATAATCGGGGGGGTATGGACACAGAGGAAGAACTCAGTGATTCTTGGTGGGAACGGGTCAAATATTATGCTCAGTTGGCGATTAAGCGTTTCCAGTCCAGTGTGGAGGGGGTTAAAGAATTACTAAGTACGTTGACGATTGATGAGCGGTGGGGCGTGATCTTCAAGTTTGAGGATATTGACCCTGATAAGTTTGCTCAACTGGTGGCTCTTGCGCCCGATTGGGTGGAGTGGATGGCGTGATAGTCCCGTTTCTAGTCTGTGCGATGCCTGCGCTTCTTGAAGCCGAAGCACTTGGGGGCGAGTTGCTTTAGGGCTCAAGTCTTTGTGTGTTCAGCTTTCGCCCCGATGTCGATTAAACCTTATATAACGACATTTACCCATAGACGATAACATAACCAAACTTGCAACCGCCCCCACACCTGTTCGATTATTGTTTTCTAAAAGTGGCAAAAGGGGACAGATCGTTGACATTCTTTATCAATTTCATATTTGCAACTTTAGGGTCAAAATCAGGGGGAAATTTTGTGATAGGTGGTGATTTTAAGTTAAGTTGACTGTAAACATTTTGCTCTATATCCTCGTTTGTATATTTAGCTCCTATGAGGTTGGCATTCATAAGGTCGGCTCCTGTAAGGTCGGCTCCTGTAAGGTCGGCTCCTAAAAGTTTTGCTCCTGTAAGGTTTGCTCCTGTAAGATCGGCTCCTATAAGATCGGCTCCTATAAGATCGGCTCCTAAAAGGTTTGCTCCTGTAAGGTTTGCTCCTGTAAGGTCGACTCCTATAAGGTCGGCTCCTACAAGGTCGGCTCTTGTAAGGTTGGCTCCTGTAAGGTTGGCTTTCATCAGTTTAATGTTGCTAAAATCGGCATCTTTTAAGTTAATAAAGGGTACTGAGCCTTCGTTTTGCAAAAGCTCTGCATCATACAAGAATAGTAATACTATGGCTTTCCGATGACCATCATCTCTCAATCTTCGTAGTACTGTTAATGTCCTTATTCTTGCCATATCGCGTGCAGGGTTATCGCTGTTAGAATTTGCTAATTCTCTATCAATTAATAGCTCTGACATACGGTCAATGTAAGTTTCCAGCGTGTCATCACGTAAATTTTCATTTGCTATATCTTTTTCAACCTGCGCTTGGTTCTCAGTCCGTTCTTTTTCAACCTTAGTTTGGTTATCAGCCCGTTTTTGGTCTCTACGTTGAAACTGATAACTCAAAAGAGCTATTAAAACTGGAATCGCAAGTGTACCAGTTATACCTAACACATCCCAAAGCGTTTTTGCCGACTGGTGTTTTATTGTATTAGTAAACTTTATTATAGTTTTTTTATCAGAGGCTGTTTCAGTACTTTCTTCTTTCGTTGTGTCTTCACCAAATCCAGTCCAATCTGCCCACTTGAGGGTATTAGTTTTATTTGTGGTGACTGGAAAAATTACAAATGCTCCAGCAGTAATTAAAAAAACCAAAAAAGTTCCCGATATTAGTACGCGCCAATTAATAGATTTAGTTTTATTTTCCACAAATACTCTTTATTAACCAAGAATTTTACTAGCACCAGTTTAGGGTAGATCGAAGATTTAATTCTCAACTACCTCTAATCTCTTTCTCCTAACAGGGACTATTCGCATCAATTTCTAGCTCTACACCAGTTCTGCCCACAGGTGACAGCATCGCCAAACTCGCCGCAGCCTCTAACACCTGCTCGTCAGTCACTTCTAAATATCTCTGCAACTGCTCTAAGTTCCGATGCCCTGATATCTCTTGAATTACTCTCAGTGGGATGCCAGCGTTACTCATCTGGGTGAGCGCGGTACGCCTGAAGCTGTGGGTACTCACGCCACGTCTAAAATCCCAGTCATTGATGAACCACCTGAATCTATTCCTAACCGAGAGCAAGCTGATCAAAAGCATCCCTATTAGAAAATTTTTGTCGCTATTTTCTTGGTATCAAAACAAATCAGCATAGCCAAATTGATAGTATGTCATTTCTGTGGCAATTCTCAGTTAAAACAACATAAAACTCATGGCAATATCGAGCATTTATCAGTCACTTTTTACCACTTCTTGGAAGTTCCTGGAACCGATTTTTATGATAAAAACATGGTTAACTCATGGAGTATGTATGGCATACCTACGGCACTTTCGCGGCAACTGAATTTTCATTGATGACGCACAGTACGCCATCTTTGGCGGAAAGTTTTTTTGAAAAAAAGTGAGGATCAAAGTGAATTCAAAATCACTTTCATCAAAAAGAAGTACCAAACAGCTACATTAATACTACAAACCTAACTGTACATTTCACTACTAGAACGTTGACTATTAAAGACTCAATTCATCATCCTGCTCCTGCTGTTGCTGATGCTGTTGCCTTAACTGCTGCCCATAATCGAGTAGCTGCTGATTCCAATCGTCAGCTTTGCACTTGAGCCGCTTGGACTGTGGCAGTAGTTCCTTAACAACTCGTGCAGCTGCATTACCAAAATCGTCCGAGTCAAAAGCCACTTGTACATTAGGAATATTCTGCAATTGCTCTACTGGTAAGCTTTTGGGATTATCTACCGCCATGTACAAAGTTCTATTGGGTGGCACGTCGCCTCTAAGCTGATATTCCAGCATGGCAAAAGAAACGGCATCGATGGGCGATTTCAAAAGCACCACTTTCTCTACAGGTGAAGTTGGCTGTCCGCCTAAGCGGAAGTGAAACCAGCCCTCACGCCTAACTGTTCCTTTCTCGTAGCCCTTAAACGTGTTGTTCTCGCCCCGTGTCCCCCGCAGGAATGCTCCTATTGCCTGGGGATATAAGCCAAGATTCCGCATGACGAACACAGCGTTTTGCTGGTCATCAGCGTAAACTAGCCCCCTCTTATGCAGAAGTTCCACAAAATTTTCAGGTATTCCCCGTTTCTGGGTTAGGTAGTTGTGAACTGCTGTCCACTTGCTTTTTTCCTCAACAGGTAGCTGAAACGGGGTTCGTGGTTCTAACTGGATAATCTCAGCAGCCACTTCACGAGTTTTTGCGATCGCTGCTCGTTCTGCCCCCGACTCACCAAAGCGCTCGTGCAACCAGACGACCGCCTGCCGCAGATTGCACTGGTTAACGTGCATCACCAAATCAATCGCACCGCCTGATCCCTTTTGTTGATCGGGGGCGAAATCGTAGAATTTGGGCCCATCTATATTAATGATGTGTCCGTGACCCTTCCATCTGCTCTGATGAGTGCGATCGCAATTTAGCCCCAACTCCCAAGCCACATCCTCTAAGGCCAAGTCGCGCAGTTGTTGAGTCTGAGCCTCTAACGATCGCACCCGCTTCTCTAATTGCTGTCGTTCCTTTTCGCTATCCCTCGCCCGTTGCTCCGCCCTCTCCAATCGTTCTATCAGGAACTTTCGGTCAGCCAGTTGATGGTTAATCGCTTGGAACTGGTCATCAGACTGAATCCTGGCAACGTAATTTCTGGCTGATTCAAATGGTATCGGTGCTAATTGGTTATTTGTAATGACTGCGGTGAGTGGTTCACTGTTAACCGCTTGGTAATATTCTTTGACTTTGGTGTGGGTTGCCTTACTGCCCTTGACTCCTCGTTCAATGCCCAAAGGAGCAAGTGCAGCCGCATAACTGTCTTGGAGTTTGGATAACTTGATTCTTCCCTGTCCACCTCTGCCGCCAAACATCGCATCATGACTGACTCTGCCAGTTTTTTCATTCACTGGCACGATGTAGGCGTGAATGTGTGGGGTACTTTCATCTAGGTGCAGTTCTGCCCTGACGCACTTTGACCCATAGTTTTGAGCTAGCCAGTCACGAGATGCAATCGCCCACTGCTGCATCAGTGAATCAGACCACTGCCCCGACTGAGATGGATCACCAGGGCGGAAATATTCAGGTGATGCCGAGAGAAACATTTCCGTGCATAACACCGCATCATGCCGAGGGCGATGCTTGAGCGTAGAGATTTTTTCTTTAACTATCTCTTCGAGTGCGCGTTCGTCTTCTCCCCCAATCAACCGGACATTCTCTTTAGTTGGATCTGCGTTGGGTGTTTCTCTATTCCTGGTAACATGGTCATCACTCCCGGCAACGTTGCCGAATGTTTTTAGTTTCTCAATCCTGAGAATTGTTAGTGGCGACATAAAAGATTTATGCTACAAATGCAGTACTTTGTAGTACTCAAAAACCCCTTTGGGCGAACGGCGGTTTCATGTCATGAGGGGGTACAGCCGGGATACGTGCAAAATGGGACACGTTGTAAAGTTATGTAAACAAAAACTCTACAACCCTTGCCAGAACTACCTTCATAATTTCTCAAGCCAAAACTAAGAGCTTGTCATCATCCAACAAATTCGGTACAGTCTCCATATCAATCAAGTAATCGCCGAAACGCTTGATATGACTCGTCATATAAGGACTCAACGCCGCCACATCTTCACGAGTAATCAAATAACCAGCTTTCAGGAAATCACGCAAAACCTCAGTCAAATCTACAACATTGTGGAAGATCACAGCATTAGCAACCAAATCATTATATTTAACAATCTTCTCCTGCTCAATTGGGTCATTATTAGCAATAACTCCAAAACCACCGAAGAAAAACCACTTTGAGAAACCGTTATAAGACTCAACAATATTCGTTGCCGCAGTAATCTGTTGTCGTAACTTCATATCCGAAATATATTGCAACAGAAATACCGTCCTGATTACCCGTCCTAACTCCTGAAAAGCTTGGTATAATCTGTTTTTACGACTATAGTTTCCCAGTTTTCGTAACAGCACCGCACTCGAAATCTTGCCAGTTTGAATCGACAGCACAACCTGTAAAATATCTTGCCAATGGGTTTGAATTTTCTCCCAATCAATCGCATCCTTGAACAAAGAATCAATATGCTTGTAAACCGTATCATTATCTGGGCGGAAGAAATTTAAATCTTTCCAATTCCGAATCCGGGGCATTAACTTAATCCCCAACATATGTGATAATGCAAACACAGGCGTTGATTGCCCTTGAGTATCTGCGTGAATCGTATGAGGCTGAATATCAGAAAGATTTTTTAACAAACCCTCAATAATATAAACAGCCTCCCAGGTTCCGCAGGAAATAAAATGACTAAATAGCGCCACATAGGTATCAGAAACATGGTGGTAAGCAATGCCTCCGTAGCCACCATAGCGGATATGATACTCAGAGAGTAAATTTTCTTCGTAGAGTTCGTACTTAGTCCCATCAGCCGCCGCAGTTGTCCCATCACCCCAAATGCTCGGAAGCTTTAAAACATTGTAGCGATTAATAATATCCACAAGGGCTGCATTCAATTTATCCACACTCACATGACGCCGATTAACAAACGATATTTCCTTACTTGTGACAATACCCCGCATGTGTCTTGCAGCTTGAGTCGGCCCCAAATTACAACCATAGGTGAAACTAGTCAACAAATAACGTTCTGTCGCCCGTTCTAATTTCGGATCGCTGCCGCTCATCGGCCCAAAATGGCGTGTAAAATTAGTCCAATAATCGACATTCCGCAGAATATCAATCAAATTACGTTCACCAAACCTTTGTTCCACAGCCTCAAGTAAAGTCTTAGCTGATGGACTCAAATCATGACGTGGAGATTTTTTTAATACAGGTTCACCCAAATCATTAATCACAAGTTGACGATTATCTGGATAACCAGCATCCACTTTAAAAGCCGTATCAGTCAACAAAGACTTGAGTTCGTAAACATTACCAACCGCATCACTAGCAAAACCCAAATCTCCACAATACTGGTCAATCAGTGGTAAACATTCTGACCAAGGCAACAACTGTTCTCGGTGGTCAGCGTAATTCTCACTTCCCTTGACGCAAATATCCCCCGACCTCAATTCAGCCATTAAGTAAGAAAAAACACAAACTTCCAGATGGCGACGCACAATTTTAGTTTTGTTTCCTTGTTCGACGAATAAAAGTTTCTGCCATTGAGGAGAAGCAAAATCTAAATCAATAGTATTATTGAAGAATTGACCCCGCCGTGACTGATTTTCTAAAATAAAATTTAATGCCTCAACTACACTTTGTTCGTTGGTAGTGGATGAAAACTTCAAAGCACCTAGCAACCGAAAGAAAGTACTGCGATGACTTTTATAAAATTGCCACAATAGGGGAAAATAATTATTTCCCTTATAGGCATTTATCGCCTCACATTCAGTTAATAGTTGTTCAGCACCACCGGATGGAATGAGTACTTGATTAACTCGCTCGACCGGATCGACAGTCTGAACTTCTGGCGGTTCATCAACCAATACTTGTAGAACATTAGTGAAAACCCCCAGTAACTTCTCAACCGTTGATTGATATCTTTGTTTGATAAGTTCTAATTCTCTTTTGGCATGATTATGAATTAACTGCATTTTTTTGAGAAACATCTCGACCAAATTATCTCGCGTCATCACGCTTGCCGAGTAAATCAGGCATAATATTAGAGTAATTCGTTTTGGCAAATTAAACTCTTTGATTTCACTCGCATCTAATACTCTCGCTTCAGCAGCAAAGTGTTGAATCTTAGCTGCTGTCATATCAGCAAGGAGTGGTTTAATATCTCCCAAAGAATCAAGCCAGATTGAATGTACAATTAAATCATTGAGATGATTGCGGGTTGGGCGTTTAGGAAGTTGCTTGAGATTATTGTAAAGACTTCTATATTCGACTGGATGATTATCTAAAAGGTCGAGTAGACGTTGTTGATAATCATTACTTAGGCGACTAAGTACCAAATTGAATAGGTTTTGATTGACTACATTCCTAACTCGGCGTACTAATCTATTTAATGTGTTAAATCCTGGTAATTCATATCTATTTTTAATTAGTTCGGCAATTGCCACATTCATTAAATCAGCAGGATTATCCATCACCTGGGCTGATTCATTCACCGCAGATACCGCTAAATGCAGCGCAGTCTGATTAAAAGATTTAACTTGAAGATATTCGCGGATAGCTGTTCGATGTCGGTACATTGTTTTGTTATTTTCATAACCTAAAACAATATCAAGAGCAAATTTTAAATGACTGCGAATATGGTTAATAATTTTCAGTGGGATATCTGCAATCGATGGAAAGTAACCCAGTCTTTGGAATGATTTTAAAATGACGAGCAGACTCAAAATATTACTTTCACCTTTCGTCGTATTGTAAGCGAAAGCAATTTCGGATTTAGTTGGAGTATAAATCTCAGTAAGTTCTTTGGTGGTAAATTGGCGTTTGAATCTAGGATAAGCGGTACGTTCAATTGATGTCACACTGATATTGATGGATTGTCCATACTGGTATTGCTTTTATAGATATAAAACAAAATCTTCACTTTTTCTTGGTTCGAGAGTTTTTTCTCAAAGCATGCTCTCTGTTACTACCAATTTCAACAATCGTATTTTTGTAATAAAAGCCGCAATAAGGACAGTAGGAATGCTTGAAAGTTGTCACTGATTTACCACATTTGAGACAGTGGGCAACAAGCTCAAACCCGCACATAAAGCAGTACAATGACCTGATATCGTTCCAAATCGGTTCTGTGGGTGTCCCTGGAGTCCAGCATTGGGGACAAAATTTAATGCTGGTAAATGGTTGCTGTATTTCCTCATCGCTACAAATTCCTTCTAAGTACTCAATTGGTATCGATAAAGCCCTAGCTAGCCCCCGACGGGTTTTGTGATTTAATCTCGTCGTGATCCCCCGTTCTATTTTTCCGTATGTATGCAGGTGAATACCAGCCTGATGAGCTAGCTGATTTTGACTCATCTTTAATTCCACACGCAACCGCTTAATGTAGTCGCCAATCGGTTCCTGTGGCATGGGTGTCTTCAAAGTATCCATCAAGAATCATCATTATTATTCTAAAAAAGATATATTAAATAATGATTGTTTGTCTCGATAGAAATTACATAAATTGGAGAGAAATTGACTGTTACTTTAGCCACTGTTATTACTGAGTTTTTGTCACGCCCGGATTTAGCTAAAAGTACCAGACGTACTTATGAATTGGTGTTGAAACCAATACTTGGAGAATACGGTATTTGGGAGATTGAGATTATCGGTAAGCAGACTTTAATTGAGTATTTAAGAAGTTTGGATGATTGCAGCTATACAACTCATCGCAAGTACCAAGCAATACTACAAAGTTTGTTTAATTTCGCTGTGGAGCAAGGTTATATTAAGTTTAATCCCATTAATGGTTTAAAAACAGCGTCAACCAAATCCTGATAGGGGAGAACATAAAACTGATTCTGTAGTAAGATATTTAACACCTGAACAGTTAAATATCCTTTATTATTCTGTTAAATCTGACCTACGTATGAATGCTATAGTGCATCTTCTACATCGCTCAGGTTGCCGTATATCAGAGCTTTTAGCGTTAAATATAGATGATGTTAACCAAGACTTATATAAATTTCAAGTACTTGGTAAAGGTAACAAACGGCGTTGTTGTTATTTTAGTGATGGGGCTGCCGAGGCATTAAGTAAATTTATCTTATATGAGCGCCACAATACCGTAGATGCACTCTTCACAGCACAACAGCCAGTGACTAAAGTTGTTAGTAGAATTAGCTATCGCACTGTGCATGAATATTGGCGAGAGTTAATAAGTATATATCCGGAGCTAGTCGGAGTCAGAATCCACGATTTACGGCATACTTTTGCTACTGAGCGTGTTGGGCTAATGGGTATTGAGGAATTGCGGGCACTGATGGGGCATGAGAATATTCAAACAACTCTACGTTACCAAAAAGTTACGTCTGCTAGGGCGGAAGAAGTTGCACGTCAGGCTTTAAAAAGTTTAACTTAAATTCTTAAGAGTTTATATTTTGACAATGCTTTTTACTATGAAGATTAAAATTATTATGCTGATATTTAGCACGAGTTTTTATACAAAATAATCATGTTTTTGCTGGTAGTTGAAGAGAAGACACTATACTCTGCGTCAAGAGAGTGAGTTTTGGGAAAAACTAACCCATACAGTTTGCATTATTGCAAGTATATTAACAAAACTTTGCATCGTGTCCCATTTTGCACGTATCCCGGTTGTACCCCATGAGCGCAGCGAGAGATGGCGCAGCCACCCGCAGGGCATGAAACCATAGTGAGTATGGTATCACTTATACAAAACCCTGAAATCCACTTTTGGGGGAGAAATCGCGCTTACTGCCTGGTGCGAAAATACGCCCAAAAGCACCTTTAGGGGGTATAACGACAGTCGTTTGACAGTCATCGGGGGTTTGGACAATGACTGTCAAACGACTGTCGTTTGGTACACTAAAGGGGTATTTAGGGGTGGTTTACGGCGCATTTTGACAGTCATTGAAATATGGTATCAATCAACACGATGGCTTACTTATAAACTCCTCTAATTCGGTAGGAATACAGGACATGGAGCAACCTAATTTAGAAGTGCTTTCGATTAAGCGCAGTCACGACAGTAGCGATGGCCAGTTGCTGCAATTTTTACGAGAGCGAGAGCGTAAAATGTCGGGCAGAGGTTTGACTAAAATTGTTTTGAGTACTTTGAGAATGTGCTGGGGGCCTTTTGTCATGAAGCGTCAGGGTGCTGACAGCGACACTCTCAAGACTGCTGTGATTTACTCTATCTCACAGTTGGAATTACAGATTCACTTGCTCAAGCAATTACTCGATTGAGCGATTCTTTGAAGTACGTTTGCAACAAATCTGTATTATGAATTCTCAATAATTTTAAAGTTATTGAGAATGAGCCAGTTTGATAAAAATGCCTAAAAGCTAATTGGTGTATGTATTAGATACCAATTTTTTGGTCAAAGCGATGTTCTAAATAGCAGACATTTTGTAGTGAATAATCAAAGTTTCCTGACAGCTATAACAGTTAAAAGCGTGTATAAGCTGTGCAAAATGTCTGCTATTTTGCACAGGAATCGGGGTTTTAGATGCAAAATGTCTGCTATTTATAACTGTGATTAATCAGACAATTTCACTACTTAAAACAAGTTTCATCTCTATTAACAAGCGTAGAGATTGTAAAATGAACAATTTCTATTCAGGTATGAAGAAAAAAAATCGGATGTTAAGAGGGCTGGCTTAAGTTAATGAAAGAATTATTGAAGTACAATTGCAACACCAGTGTATTATACGTTCTCAATAATTTTGAAGTTATTGAGAATTCAACAGGCGATCAAAATTTGCTGTAAGTCATAGTCAGTAAGCATTACGCCAGAATTTCTCTCTACATTTCTTATGCTCAACTGGTAGCAGTAGGGCTACTGTATAGCTACCAGTTGGGGAATCATCAAATTTTCAACAACTCGCTTTTTTACTACTCAACTGGTAGCTGTGTGTCACCAGTTGAGCTACCCAACAGCTACCACTTGGGCAAGGTATTTAGAACTACTATTTCAATACTGGTAAACTACATAAAGCCTATGTAATAAGTGATGTTTACGTTGTCTTGTCACAGCCAGCGTTGACTGCACCAGTTGTAACTGTCAATGCCCCAAGCTACAAGAGTAATGCTTTAGAGTCGCCTGAGCTTGAGGGGGAAGCGGCTGATTCAATCAGACCTGCTTCAATAGTTCAAGGTCAGGCTTCGTCGCAAGAATTGGATGCGATTTTTGTCGGAGATTGAGCGAAGAATATTTGAACAATAGCCGCCGCAGTTGTAGCTGTTAACTGTTAGGCGGCTTTTGTCGTGATTATGTAGTTCTTCAGTAGTATTTTTTGATGGCTGTTGCTTCGGCTTCTGCTTTTCAATTTTGGCTGTCAAAAACTTTCCGCCAAATATGGCGTACTGTGCGTCAAAAAAAGATGGATTAGCAAGCTTAAAAGCTTTTAAGCGAATTTCACGATAATTGACCAATTATTGGGAAATAATGGGAGACTTCTAAGAAGCCTTGGGAACTGTTCTTCTTTATTGGGAATTTTTGAGCTAATGAGAATTTTGTGAGTGGATGATGTAAAAGGTGTAAAAAGGTAAGAAAAAATTGGAGATTTGGGAGATATTGTCTAGATATTGGGAGATGTTGAATGTAGTTGGTGAGAATTGGGAAAATGGATGTTTTGTCGAGGTTTTATCTCAGACGCACGAATTGAGTCAAATCAAAAAGCTAGTACTAAAACTGTAATATTTCTTGATAAATGTTCAATAATCACGGTTTGGGCGGTTCATCTTGAGAGTAATTATCAATTAGATAGACAAAAAAAGGGTCAAAAACAGGGGAAATTTTTTTTGTGGATTTTGTTTCTTTAATGTTGAGTCTTGGTTCTCGTTCAAGCCGAATGCTCAACGTTCAATTTGTTTGTGATCAACTACGATAGTCAAGCGATCGCGCATCTTGTGGTCAACCTAATCCAAGATAAAATCAGGAGCGGGAAAATTAAATTGATGATGAGCGAAGGGTAAGGTATGGAAGTCAAAAGCGAAGTGACAATAAAATTTAGCGGCGAACTACCAACAGCTACACCAGCCGAGAACAAGAAAGTTGCAATCGAGTTGACTGATCAGAACGGCATAGTCTTCACTGCTCAAGTTAATGCAAAAAGCTGGCGGAAGGCTGAAACTAGTGCCTCAGAATTTGCAGACTGGGCTGGGGCTGTATCGGGGAAGCTGGGTCAACGAACAGAGAACGGCTTTGAAATTATTGACGCTGGGATTCAAATTTTTGAAAAGAAAGCGAAGGAAGCCAAACCAGATGTAGCGGCGGCTGAAGCTGGCGCAAGTTAATAGATGTGTCTCAAGCATTCATGTTCAATGAAAGGAAGAGCATGGATGCTAAGGCATTTGTTCATCTTTGGGTATAAGCTGCCATTAAAGATACTTAAGGCTTTTGGAGTAGATTGAAAGAAGAATATCTTAGTGAGAGCCGCAGTTTACAATCATAAAAGCAATTCAAAAAATTACACATTTTAACTTTGTCCGCATGACAATTACGAACGATACACAGCAGTTATTAGTTAATAATCACCATATCAGACCGACAGAGCCACTAGAATATCGTGCAATTGGTCGGCTCTGGGGGAAGTATGTTCCAAGTAGTGAGCTTATTTATCAAGGGCAACTAATAACTGCTGACGGTGTAATGCTTGAGACAAACCTTGCTAAGAGAGCATCGAAATTAGTTCAACAATCTCAACTTGATTTATCACTTGAATACTTCTGGACTGTTTACCCCAGAACACCATTCAAAGATTCTCCGACTAAACTTCGGGTGACTTTGATAAATGTTCGCAATGAAAAAGAATATACCGACTCAGTAAAAAGCGAATTGCAGTTAGTAGCTGATAACTTTTCTGTACAAGGATTAGTTGTATATCAAGACTTAGCACAAGGGATAGTAGAAGTTAAAATTCACCAAAAACCTCAGAGAGACTTTGAGCCACCCAAAGATTTCCAACTAAGACTAATCGGATTTTTACCATCAAATTCGATTAAGAAATTCTGGAATTTTAATGTGCGACGTGTCGGGGCTAACTTAGTAATTCAATCAGGGGAGTGCATTAAATTTCCCGGTCGTAAGCAATCTTCAACTTCAGATATCTCAACCAATATAAATGATGATACTACCGAGCTAACTGAGGGCTAATCCTACAGAAAAAGTGCAGTCATTTCCTGCTCAATTGCTGATTTAATCAACGTTTAAGAGTGCATTGCTGCCAATAAATTATTATGCCTAAACGTAAATCTCCTAAGACGAATAGTTCACTATCAAAAGAAGAAGCCACGCCAACCAAGCCAGCTATTTTACGTGTCGTCAAGCAAAAATCTACTGCCACAGACGATAATAATCCTGCACAATCTGAATCAGCATCAACTAGCGTACCAACAGAAAATCAGCCAGTTGAGCCGGAATTAGAAGTAAATAATAACCAGAGTAAAAGCATTGAAGTTTCAGAATTAAACAGTAGCCCTGCCCTGAGTTATGACGCTGTGCCTCAAACAATAGAAGCAGAGAATGAACAGTTAGGTTTACCTCAAACAATAGAAGCCGCACCAGTTAATTCATCATCATCAACTGCTTTGATTGAAAATACCTGTGCTGAACATGAGCAATCAGAAATAGAAAAAGAGCAACCGCAATTAGCTCTTAAACCAGCATATAAAAAATTAGAGGCAGCAACTAATAGTTCAGGACAGACGTTTACTGTCAAAGAAAAAATTGAAGTAAGTACAGGTAACTTTGGTACACAAACGGTTTTTCTTATCTCCTTATATTCAGCAGCAGATGGAAGTATTTGGGCTTATTACCATCCTGTAGATAAAAACCAAAGACAGCTATGGAAGCGGGGGTGCTGTCGGATTGAGAATTTGAAAAAGCTGCCAATGGGAGTAAGCAATGGTTAACAGTGTAAATAGCGATTTTATTGAAAAGTTGTTGTGAAGCGATTTTGAAGAGTCAGTGATCACCGAAGACATCCACCGACAGTTCGTTCTAAGATGGGCATATATACAGAAATCCTTATAGCGAACTCTCATTATTCGATTGTGTCCTTTTAGGCACATCAACCACATCAATCGCCCCCATATTCTGGGGGTATTTTTATGGCGGTAGTGGCTCAAGCAGTGCCATTGGGCTGTGTTAACGTCTGGTACATAGTATTCTAGTTAGACACTGATGGTAGTAACAGGGGATGAAGTATGGGAGAAGCTAAACGCAGAAAACAGCTTTTGGGTGATGTCTACGGTTCACGAGTTAATTTAGAAAAATGCCCCATACCTTCAGAAATTAGCCTTGGATATGTGAGTGATGAAGCATTGGCAACTACAAAAGCCCAACTGCATAGGATGCCTGAAGATTTTAAATCCACCTTTTTCATCGCCTTGACAAAAGCTAAAACTATAGTTGAGCCAGGAATTGTTTTCTCTGAAGCTCTAAAGTTTTCCGGTGGAGTTGGTGTCGAAGTTACATTCCGCTCCGACATTGAAACTTTTATCAAATCCCGGTGTAATACTCCAGTTCTGGGCTTACGCCTGATACAAAAGCTCAAAAATATAGACTACAGTACTCATCGAGTAATAGCTATCCTTGCTGGCTCTGATACTCCCATGCTTCCGATTAATGTCTATTCTGTTCAGCAAATTGAAACTCTGCTTAACTACCTCAATGAAGACACCGAATTAATCCCAAATCTCTAGCAATAAGTAATTGAGTTAAGTAATTAAGTAACTTATTCCTCTAGCTCAATTACCTCAAATGCTTGCTCTAGAAGGACTCGGAGAATTTCAGCTTTTTTTCTGCCAGTGCGGTTAGCTAGGTTAGTGAGTTTAGAGTGCATTTCTGGAGATAGATCCAAACTGACTCGAATGGGTCTTTCTCTTGGTGTAGATTCCTGAGTTAATTTACTTAATAAATCGCTTGACTGCAACTCTTGTTTTTTAGCCACGCCAGCAGTTTTTTTATCCGGTTCGTCATCACCAAAAATGAACTTATCGGCGTTATCGTCTAACCTTTTTCGTTTAGCATTCATTTCAGTAACCCAAAAATCTCTTTGCACAATTGCTCAAATTCTTCAGCCGAATCTTTGGCTCCTTTCATTTCCCAGATAGTTGCTTCCTGGGTAAAACAATCGGCAATCGCTTGCTTATTGTGGATTACAGTTTTCAACAACTTAACATCGGGAATTTTACTAAGTAGGGATAATGCCTCCTCTTTGAGCCTCGTTCCTTTAGATGCGCGAGAGAGAAATACTGCTGGCTTTGGTAGCCCACCCGATATTTTCTGTGCCGACTTGATTAACCGTATTGCTTCCGAAGCCGAATGTAGATCCAGTCCAGTCGGCTGAACCGGAGTTACCGAAACATCTGACAAGCACAAAATTGCTCTGGTAGATTCGGTGGTATTCGGCGCACCGTCCACAACTACAAACTGAAATTCTTCGGCAAGCTCTGGTAATTTTTCAATTAATTCGTTAGCGTCAGTAATTTTTGATGTCGGGATTTGACTAGACAGCAGGGACATCCATGTTGCTCCACTGCTTTGCGGATCTGCATCAACAAAGTGTATTTTCTTGCGCTTGCGGTGCAGCCAAGAGGCGAAATGAACTGCCCCTACTGTTTTTCCGCAACCTCCCTTCTGATTGCAAAACGAAATAATGGGCATTTACTTAACTCAATTACTTAACTGAGATAAGTATAATCCCAGCAATGAAAGATGTCACTGTGAAAGTAATGAATGCAGTTGCTTCTTCACATGCTCTCAAATCAGCAACCTCCTTCAAGATAGAAAAGGCTGCTGATAATTAACTTAATTACTTAACTTAGTTGAGTAAAATGATAAAAATCAGGTTTGTGGCATTCCCAAAATGGGAAAGCTGTTCTCAACCTTATTGACCAGATATCTATCCTAAAAGCTGCTGGAATCCATCTAGATTACCTTGAGCAAGTAACTGCATGATGCTGGCATCAAATGCCCGTTTAAATTCTGGGTCAGATGCGTAACGTTTGTACAAGTCGAGTTCGCGTTTGCGTTCTCTGTTGATAGCTTGTTTAATTAATTCTTCTAAAGCGAGGCGGCGATTTTGTTCATCTGGGTTGTTGACAACTTGATTTTGGTAATAGGGGTTGTCAATTACGTGTCTAGCTATATTAATGAATTTTACCCGTTGTTCTTGTGGAGTAGCATCCCAGCCTGTAAAAAATCGATTATTAAAGGCGGATATGATTTCATCGAGAGGGTCTTGCTGCGGTGCATCGTCATGGTAGCCGCGTAAATTGGAGTTTTGCGGGTCAATTTCAGATTCCGAAGCATCGAGTTCAATGGTGTGATTTAATTTAACTCGCTCTATGCCATAGGTAGAGAGGTCTACACTTTCCAGCAGTTCATCGAGTTGGTCTTGATCGGGGTTTTTAACTGCAAGTTTGGGAATAAGGAATTTGAGGAACCAGTGCAGCATTTCCCACTGGATGTTGTTATAAGGAATGATACAGGCTACTTGGCTGTAGATTTTAACGAACTGTTTTGCTTTGATTTTAAAGTCGATTTTTGCTTCGTCTTCGAGTCCTAATTCTGCGTTGAAACGAGCTGCGGCGGTGTCGATGAGAGGGCTAAGTTGTTCGGCTTCGGCTTTGTTGAAAAAT
Organism: Nostoc sp. KVJ3; assembly: GCF_026127265.1. Lineage (GTDB taxonomy): Bacteria > Cyanobacteriota > Cyanobacteriia > Cyanobacteriales > Nostocaceae > Nostoc. The sequence continues at coordinate 9,994 of NZ_WWFG01000019.1, read as the reverse complement.
AATTCGTTGAATTGCTCGACTTCATACCATTCGTAAACACCCACATCATCTAAAACTTCTTTGAGATCGTGAAGAACATTGACATCGGTAGGTTCGCTCAGGGATGTGGCAGTATAAAACGGGTCAAAAGCGATTTTGATGTCGCTGACGGTGTTATAAAAATCGAGAACGAAGGTATCTTGTTTACCCATCTTATCGTTGCAACGATTGAGGCGAGATAGGGTTTGCACTGCCAACACTGACTGCAATTTTTTATCAACATACATACTGTGTAGTAGGGGTTCGTCAAACCCAATAAGAAATTTATTAGCAACCACCAAGATTTTGTAATCGTCTTTTTTAAATTCGTCGGAAATATCTTTGCTGGGGAAGCCGTTGATGATGTCTTCGGTGTATTCAATGCCGTCTACTGTTTTTTTACCAGAGAAGGCAATGATTGCTTTAAATGGTGCGTTCGCCTGTCTTAATAGTTCGCGGATGGCGAAGAAGTAGCGAATGGTGGTTTCAATGTTGCGGGTAACGACCATCGCTTTGGCCTTGCCCTTAAGCTTTTTGGGTATCCATACCTGTTCGATAAAATGAGTAACCATAATATCGGCTTTAGTGCCAATGGTTTGTTTATGTCCTTCCACATAAGCCCGGAGTTTTTTCTGGGCTTTGGCAGTGTCAAAGATGGGATTATCTAAGATGGATTTTTGAATTTCGTAATAGCTTTTATAAGTGGTGTAATTGGCGAGTACGTCAAGAATAAAGCCTTCTTCGATAGCTTGTTTCATTGAGTAGAGGTGAAACGGCACAAATTTACCGTCTGCCATGCGCCGACCGAATTTTTCTAAAGTTGCGTTTTTGGGTGTGGCAGTAAAAGCAAAGTAGGAAGCATTTTTACCAACTTTGCGCCCTGACATTGCTTTGAGAATTTTGTCTTGTAAATCTTCGGGTTCTTCATCATCCTCTTCTTTAGCAAGAGTCATGTTCAAGTTATCAGCAGCCTTCCCGCTTTGTGATGAGTGAGCCTCATCGATAATTACAGCAAAAGTACTATTGCTCAAATCCTCAATGCCATCAACAATAAAGGGGAATTTTTGAATTGTAGTAATAATAATTTTTTTACCGTTCTCTAGAGCAGTTTTTAATTCTTGAGCATTGGTGGCATGGGCAACAATGTTTTTTACTTGAGAGAAATCTTTAATATTATCTTTGAGTTGTCTATCAAGAATGCGTCTATCTGTGACAACCACAACCGAATCAAACAGGGGACTATCTGCACCTTTGGCGTAGAGTTCGATTAACTGATATGCCGTCCAGGTGATGGAATTAGATTTACCCGAACCTGCGGAATGCTGAATTAAATAAGTCTGTCCTGTGCCGCGTGTTCGGGCATCGGTGAGGAGTTGACGGACGACATCAAGTTGGTGATAACGGGGGAAGTACAGGTTTTTTTGAGGGAGGGGTGTTTTGGTATCACCGGGGATGAGAATGGCGAAATGTTCAATAATGTTGGTGAAACTTTGGCGGGTGAGAATGCCTTCCCACAGGTAAGCGGATTTGTGGCCATTGGGGTTGGGTGGGTTGCCCTTGCCAAAATTAAAACCTTTATTGAAGGGTAGAAAGTAAGTTTTCTCACGGTCTAATTTTGTTGTCATCCACACTTCATCGGTATCAACAGCAAAGTGGACTAGACAACGACTAAATTGCAGCAGTGGTTCTTGGGGATTGCGGTCTTCGCGGTATTGTTTTTTGGCGTGGTAAACAGTTTGACCCGTCCAGGGGTTTTTCAATTCCATCGTGGCGATCGCTAAACCATTCAGGAATAGCACAATATCAATGGATAACCCTGCATCGCTTTCAGAATAATGTACTTGGCAGGTAATCGAAAAAATATTTTTTTCAAAGTTCTCTAAAACAGCCGGATTTGTATCGTTGTAGGGGAGGCTGTAAAGCAAGGTCAGATGAGCATCATCGATGGATAATCCTTTTTTAAGAACAGAGAGGATGCCATCTTTTTTGATTTTACGATCGCAACGTTCGAGAATTAGCCGTTGCCAGTTGGGACGGTCTTTGAGTTTGGCCAGTTCTTCGGGCTGGGTGGTTTCTAAGAAGCGCCAGAACTTCTCCCGGTCGATAGCAAACTCCCGGTCAAAATCTGCGGGTTTCCTTCTTGGTAGCCAGCGCATTCAACGAGTGCTGTTTTGATACAGTTTTCCAGTGCTTGCTCGTTGGTTTTGCTGACCATAGGAAGTTCGTTAGATTTTATACGAGTATTTTCCTATGATAGCTGCTCTACTACAACTGAGATAGTAACCTTTCATACTCTGTATGCGACCCTACCCAAAACCAAATAACTGTATCTCCCTCTAATTGTCCAACGGCTCGATAGCTTCTGCTGACTCTCGCAGAATAAATAGGTAAATCTGGATGGACTTTTTTGAAACGTAAACTGGGATGATTTGGATCTTGTTTAAATTGGCGATATGCTTCGCGGGTTTGCTCTCGCACATTTTCAGGTAAGTTACCAAAAGCTTGGCGAAACTGAGAAGTGATGCGAGAATTCACAATGTATCTGGATCTAATTGTTGAGTTTTACCTGCGCGATATTCAACCATCGCTTGGGCTGCTAGGAAAGCTAGGGCATCTGGAGAACGCTCAAAAGCTTCATCCCATCGCTGTTCATCTTCCAGTTCTTCTAAAATCATCGTAGCCATAGCATTTTGTTGACTGACTGGTAAGCTTTTGAGTTTGATAATCGCTTGTTCGAGTAATTCTGTCATGGTGAATGATTATCCTCTGTTTTATTAATTTTCTCACAGAGTCAGGACTGGGATTTGCTTAGGGGATGCGCTACACCCGCTTTAAGCGATCGCAAATTCAGTGAGTGGGCGTTTACTAGGGTGATGGAAGCCTAAAATAATATATGGACGTTGAAAAAAGTTGAAATAAACAATGTCGTCAATTGATAAGTACAAATTATATTCAGGTTCGCTAACTTGGATCAGGTTGCGATAAACGATGTACTGTCCGAGGGCGCTGTGAAAGTCGTACATCTGAGATTTACCCACAAAGCTTTTAATTTCGACAACAATTTTCTGCCCCTGGCGTTCTGCGGCGATTGGTTTTTCTGCGGCTAAATCAGCGTACAGTTCAGCGTCTTCATATTTAATTATGTAAGGGTCAGCGATTATCAGCCACCCATCTTTAATCAGAGCATTTTTTACAGCATCGTGATAGAGGTCTTTGGCCGGCATAGGGTGAGATTTTTTTGCGTGAGGTTCTCTCTCGTTTAGTAAAAGCTTCGGCTTATACTTTAATTTTTCCGGTGACAGCTTGCAAAATGATTATAGAACGTAGTTCTTCTAAAGAGATTATTTCACGCTCAATTGCATTAATAGCTTTATCAATATCAGCTACACGCTCATTTGTGACGATTTCAATTTTATCTTGCTCTTCTTTGGGTGGAAGAGTAATTTCCATACTTAGGAACATATCTGCATAAAGTCGAAGTCGAGATGAGTGAAGCCCTGTAGAACGACGATTATATTCAGCAACATATTCTGTACTGCGTAGTAAGTGTTCTAAATACCAAGAATTAAAAATACCTGCTTTTAGCTGTCTAAAAACTCCATAAGATGGGCTAACAATACCAGTTATAGTAGATACTCCTAAAGCCCCCATCCATGCCCACATGATATTGATAACAATGTCATCTTTTTGGCATAGCTTAGATCCTGAGTAATCTTCAGCCATAAACATATTCACGTTTTTTTCTGAGCGTGGTGTGACTCCAGTTATATGAGATACAGACAGCAACTCTTCTGTACCCGTCTTTGAACGCTCGTCAACTTCTTTGAAAATATACTTAGCTCGGCGTACCTCCCAATGCTCAGGAATCTCCCCAATCCATTCAACGCCACTATCCCGCATGGGTGCTTTAGGGTTTAGCCCTTTGGTGACAGCTTGATTGATGAGAATAGCTTTTTGCTCTTGCAGCAGTTCGATGAGACGCTGTTTTTTGGCGATCGCTTCATCAATTTCGGCGGTAGTCCTATCAATAAAAGCAACTATTCGTTGTTGTTCTTCAAACGGTGGATATGGAATTTTAATATTTCCAAATTCATCAAAATATAATCGAAGACGCATCTCCATAATGCCCTTCGAGTGCTGCTTTAACTTGCTAGTACAGATTTGATTTCGGAAAAGATAATGATAGAATTTGCTGTCAACTGGCTTGGATGCTCTTAAGATATCATACGCGGGGCTAGTAACACCATCGTATTCAGAAACACCAATCGCTCCCATCCATGCTAATAATTTATTGACAATGACATCACCTTTTTTAACGAACCCAGTAACCATCTGTTGTAGATGCCTTATTACCTCTTTCTTCTAATTCTTTTCTAGGTTTAACTCCAATATCTGAATAGACTGAAAGCAATTCCTCGCTATTATTCTTCGGAGCAGGTTCAGTGACAAGCCGAAAAATATTTTTTGTTCTTATAATTTCCCAATGTTCAGGAACTTCTCCTAACCAATCCTCACCGCTATCCTTATAACTCTCATACTTTGGGAAAGCCATTACTCAACCTCCCCAAAACTTACCAACCGTTTTAACAACCCTTCCGTCTCACGTTCCAATTGCAAAATCTCCGATGTTACTTCCTCTAGTGTTCTCAACGGCTTGTGCTGATAAAAATACTTATTAAAACTAATCTCATAGCCAATCTGCGTTTTATCCAAAGCTATCCACGCATCAGCCACATGGGGACGCACTTCCCGCACAAAGTAATCATGTATTTGTTCTTTCAACGGTACATTTTCTGTATCTCGCAACTCACTATCCGACTCGTACTCTACCCATTCCCCCGCTTTCTTCCCAGTCCAATAACCATAGTCAGGTAAGTTATGCTCAGTGGTTCCCAACTCCGTCAACAAATCACTCAGTTGATTACCTTTTAACTTGTGTACCTTCTTCACCACCCTTTCGGTGTTCTCATCCCGCCAACTGACAGCATTTAAAATCTGATTTTTCTCACTGTTGGTTAGCTTAATATCCAACAACTTCAATGCTGTATCAACAGCAATTACAAATACATTAAAATCGAGTGATAATTCATCCTCCAACGCTTCCATTAAACGCTCTCCCACAATCATGAGATTGCATTGTGCTTCCCAAGTCTTGGGCGATAATAAATCTTTCTTAGCTTTGAGGGATAAAGAAATTTCTTCACTCTCGATATAGTCCTCAATCGCCTTTTTATGCACCTCTAATTTTGTATAAATCTCATCACCCCATTGCTCATAAGCCCATGCCATCACCTCACGCAGCGCAGGCACATAACGCAATGTAGCCACCCGTTCCGGTGTAAATTGCGCCGCCAGTCGTAAAGGGCGTTCCACTGTAATTTTGTAAAAACCAAAGTCTTTGTTATCAAACACTTTAGAAATACCTTGATTCGGCATTTCTAAATAAAGCTGGGTGATTTTTTCAATATGCTCAGTTACAAACTCGCAATTCTTCGCTCCCAAATTCTTGCGTAATTTTTGATATAGTTCTGACGCATCAATCAATTGCACCTTGCCCTTTCTTTCTGGTACTTTCTTGTTAGAGAGAACCCAAATATATGTTGTAATCCCCGTGTTATAAAACAAATTATTCGGCAACTGGATAATTGCTTCTAACCAGTCATTTTCAATAATGTAGCGGCGGATATTACTTTCTCCACTACCTGCATCCCCGGTAAACAGCGAAGAACCATTGTGAACTGAAGCAATGCGGCTGCCCAAAGGACTCTCATCTAGCCGCTTCATCTTGCTGACCATATCCATCAAAAACAGCAATTGTCCATCGGAAGAACGGGGAATCGCCGGAACTACTTCTAATTCACCTTGAAAATTTTTTAGTAACACCTCGAAGCGACCGTCTAAAACATCTTTGCCATCGAGAATGTATTTTTGGTCTGACTTATACGACTTCCCATAGGGCGGATTTGACAACATAAAGTCAAACCGCAGACTGCTAAATTCATCTGTTGCTAGTGTCGAACCAAACTTGATGTTCTCCGGGTCATTACCTTTAATCATCATGTCCGACTTGCAAATCGCGTAGGTTTCGCCGTTTACTTCCTTGCCATAGAGATAAACCGCCGCCTGCGACTTAATTTCCCCTTCTGAAACGGTAATAAAATCCTGGGATTCTGTCAGCATTCCTCCTGAACCGCAAGCGCCGTCATACACCGTAATTACTGGTGGTAGTTTATCCTTGACTGGGATAAACAATAGGTGAGTCATCAATTTAATAACTTCGCGCGGGGTGAAGTGTTCACCGGCTTCTTCGTTATTTTCTTCGTTAAACTTGCGGATTAATTCTTCAAATACATAACCCATTCCCAGATTACTCAGTCCTGGTAGTTTTCGCCCATCCGGGTCTAGGGTATCGTGGGGACTCAGGTTGATATAAGGTGAGGTAAATTTCTCCAGCACATCCAACAACACATCCGCCTGCACTAAGCGCCGGATTTGGTTGCGTAGCTCAAATTTCTCGATAATTTCTTTAACGTTATCGCTAAAGCCATCTAGGTAAGCTTTGAAATTCGCTTCTAAAATTTGGCGATTATTAGAAGCAGTCTTGACCAATTTCTTTAATGTCCAATCAGAGGTATTGTAAAACACATAGCCTGATGCTTCCCGCAAGCCGATGGAGTCAAGCACCGTAAAGCCCGCTTCCTCGCGCTGAAACCGCACCTCTTCCAGCACTGCATCTTTCGTCTCTTCTAACAAACAATCCAACCGCCGCAGGACAAACATCGGCAGAATTACATCCCGGTACTTACCCCGCACATATACATCCCGCAGACAATCATCAGCGATTGACCAAATAAAAGAAACGTTTTTGTTTTGCAGTGATAAATCCATCTAAAAAGTAACCGGGCGTATAGCTTGTGACCATCATTCATGGTATTACTTTCTACCCCTTTTGGCTAAAGCATCTTTCCCGTGTCGTTGAGCGAGATCGCTAATCTTGTGCTGGTTGCTCTGTGCCAGTTGTAACTAATTTGGAAGTAATGGGAATACTGAGTAAAGAGTGAGATAAACACAATACTTAAATAAGGTATAGATACACGCAATGGATTGGTTGCCAGAGAGTCTGCTTGAAATGCACTTCCATCGGGCGATTGTTAAACAGTATGAAAAACGATTTGGTGCGAAATTTCTTAGACTCTTAAAACCTTCTCCTCAAAAAGAGGCATGGGTTGGTTTTGACCAGGGTTGGACAAAATCTGATTTGTCCGAGCAGGATTTATTTATGCAACTCCGTTCTACTATCTCAGACGGTAGCTCAAAATTATCTAAATTCTATTTTGGAGAGTTTTTTCAATTCAAAGTTGTAGAAGTAATAACTCGAAAGAGTAAAAATCTTCCTCACGGTTTTACAACACCATACTATCGTTCAGCCTTGTCACTAAAGCCGAATAAATCAACTAATAAATCTCAACATGAAACTTTATGTCGATTGAGTCAGATAAAAGGTGCAAAAGTTTACTATGCCTGTCCCATGATTTTTGACCAGGATATATTGTGGGAAGATCCAAATCTAAATTTATTACGCCTTGTGGATGTGACAACAGCACCAAAAGGTTGGCTCACGAATGAATCACATCACATTGTTTTTCAAGATCAAAACAGCCGAAAAATAATGTGGTGCAGCAACCCAGTTCCAGGCTCTGCATTGTCTTTTGAAGAGCATTTAGAACTTGAGAATCAACTATCCCCGTTAAGTGGTGAGCAAACAATATCGTTGATTAATCGTACATCTGAAGCCTTAAGAATTGAAAATCAAGAGGAATTCTTTCAACACGAATTATTTGATGATGTCAGAAGAATTGGAAATCAAGTGGAATTCTTTCAACTCGGATTATTTGATGATGTCACTCGCAGAGAATCAATCGTCACTCGCTATTTGCCAGAATCAATGTCCCTTTATGAATTTGAGGATTAGATTACTTAATTCTTATATATCTCTTGTGGCGTTAAACATTTCTGCGCTCGCCCTGGTACATAATTGGAGCAATGCCTGCGGCAACCCCTTCGGTGTATGTAAGCGCAAGCTCGCAGTTCCTCCCGTTTCTAAATTCTAATTCCCAAATCTCTAGTAATAAGTAATTGAGTTAAGTAATTGAGTAACTTATTCCTCTAACTCAATTTGCTCAAACGCTTGCTCTACTGTGCCTAAGCCAGTGCCCTGAAACATTCATGGCATTCTCTAATTCTGCTGCTGCCGTCCGCTTCACCTATAGTCTAGCAACCCATTCAATCCAACCCATCCATCAATAATTCAGACATCTCCAGTTGATCACGATTGCGGTTATCGTCGTAAATTTGGAGCGTATTTAATTTAGCGTGTCTGCTGAGTTTCTGGGCTTTGCGGACGTTGCCATCAGTCTTTTCAAGTACAGCAGTGATAGCACTGTGGCGGCAACGGTGCGGACTCATGTGCTTTTCAACACCAGCCCGTTTAAACAAGCGTTTTACTATTTTATAGATGCCATCCCCGGTTAGGCGGTGTCCAGAATTTTGGAAGTCAACCGAGGTAAATAACGGGCGGGACAAAGACATTTCACCACCACGGGCAATCAGCCAGTCAGTAATCGCTATCACAGTGACTTTTGGCAGATTGACTGTCACTCGTACTTGCTTGCCCTTCCCAAAAATTGATAGCGTCCCTCTAGATGCGTCAAAATGTCTTACATCCAAGGTGCTAATCTCATTTCTCCTCAAAGCATTGCCCCACAGTAGCAGCAACAAAGCATAGTCCCGTTTCCCCGCTAAAGTCGAGCGATCGCACTGCCGGATCACGCTCAAAAATTCCGGCTCGGTGACACCGCTAGTGTCGCGGTAGAGCTGCACTGGGATACTGTCTACATCCACAGCATAGTTGCACACACCCAGCTTTCGCCCATAAGTAATCAGAGACTTGATGGCCGCCAGTCGGCGGTTAATTGTGTTAGGTGATAACCCAGCTTCATTGAGTATGGCTCTATATTTAGTCACTACCTGGGTAGCTTTGTGACCTGATAGATGCAAAAATTCCAAGATAGAATCGCGTTGTGGTGGTTGCCCAGTCATGCGAACAAAAAAATCCGTAATGTCTCGGCGGTATCCTCTACGGGTTCCCTCACTGTTTTTTGAGCGAAGCAACTCCTCCAGCACGTCGGGATCTGAGTCAATGGAGCCAGCAAAGTATGCCTCAATTTTGGCACTGAGGGCATTTTCTAATTTTTGGACTACAACCAACTCAACGGATTCTGTATCTTTGCTCATGACCCCACCCAGGCTACGGTATTGAAAACGGAGTTTTCCAATACCAACACCATTATCCAGCTGCATGGGCCTAGATGTTGTGGTTTTGCTCCTGTTGCGACTTGCTAAATTGTCTGTACTCCCTTCTATACCCCGTTTGGTGAATCGTTGCTATCAGTTTTTGATATCAATGGTGGACTCAAGCAAGAATCTATGACGACGACAACACGACCGCTACAACCCGCATTCCTTCGTTAGCTGATTAAACCTGCTTATCCTTGCAGCGCGATCACCACTTGCAGGTATGATCCGCAATAGTCATGCTAAACGGTCTGCTGTGCTGTTTGAGTTCGCTTTATTCAACTTTAAATATTGGACGCATCTAAAGCTAGGGTGTAGAGTCAGCCAGGATGGGAGAAGCCTTGGGATTATCGGAAGTGTTATCAGTAATCGAACAACTTTCAAAGCTTAACTTTGGTTAAACGACTGAAATCACATACAACCACTAAATTATACATTTATACTGTAGTAATAACTTTTAGGCATTTGTAAAAATGAATACTAGTATGCCAGTTATATACAAATATTATGTAACAATATTTAGTGATTATCTAGATGCTTTTTTTAAGAATAAAATTAAGAAATTCATTATTAATTATACTATTTTACTCGTTTTGTATATCATTACTGTTTGCATTAATTC
>NZ_WWFG01000018.1 GCF_026127265.1 Nostoc sp. KVJ3 | reverse complement strand
AAACACTACTGAGTATCTTGCTCCCAGTAGCAGTAGTCTGTGACAGCATCGAATGAAAGCAAAATCTGAAGTAAAAGGAAGTTAACTACCTCCGCATGTCATTAATGCCTAATTCCTGCGCTTTATTGCTGATAAATGGGTGTAAGGATTGCCTAATTGTTACTCGCATAAATCCTCCTCAAAATAAATTTGCAGGCTGAAGTCGCCAAGAATACGTGTATCTTGTCTGCCGTTGGCGTTTCTGCCTTCTCTGCTTTTGCGTGGTAGCTAATTAAGTAACTCTGCCGTTTCAACCATCTGATACAGGCTTCGTCAAACCGTGGCATTTATGCCATAGCCACACTATAACACCAAAATACTCTATTACGCTGTAACCCTAGTACGCAAAAATGAAAATTACTGATTATAAGTGGATAATCTAAAAGTAGAGTTTATGAGTAATTGCGTAATTGTGGGTAGACCTAAAGGGGATAAACCAGATGAAGTGGCACATCTTAGAGCAAGGATGCCAAAGGATATGCACACAGAATTTAAGCTGTGGTGCGTTAAAAATAATCGGACGATGGACACCGTGATCTGTGAGCTAGTCCAGGAATTTTTGGATAAGCAGCATTCACAAGGATAATTGCGTACTAGCGTATTAGGTGTAGAATTGCTTTCAAAGGCTATAGATAAAAACAGGTATGTTGACTCAAACAGCAACTCTAATGCCACTAAGTACATTTATCCCCGTTTTGACGGCTATCAGCGATCGCGATTGGGTACGGTTCAAGGAACTTGAAGTCAGTTTTGCTCTCCACTCACGGGATCGAAACTTGGGCAGATGTTTTCAACTGGAGAATCATGCCCACGTTAGAACCAGAGGCTAAAAGATGGCTGTTAGTGACAAAATGCAGCCAAGGTATTAAGTCAGTCAAAATCTTAGATTAATGTCTTGTTGAGGCAGCATAAATAAATTGAATTATTTTTAGTCACACTACTACTATTAATATAGTGGGGTATTTATCTGGTTTTTAATATTAGCTAAAAGCTTGTAAAAGCTTTGCTGTGTCTTGGGTTGAGGAAAATAGATAAATTGTTTTATTTTATAAAGCTGAGATATTTATTATTTTTTTGCCTGAGATAATTTACTATGTAATAAGACTATACCCTTAGTCCATCTTTTCTAAGTGTCATGTCACCCGATATACATAAGAAAAGAATGCCTCCCCAAGACTCAACTTGTTTGCTGCAAGTTGTTTAACAGTCCTAGAAGACACCCAGTTGTTTTTTGTCTATTAAATTTCTTTATAACCTAATGTTATCAGTTCCTAGTACTTCTTACAACTTCCTACAACAGGTTTAACGAGAAATTTGATTAAAACTTTGGTGAATCTTCGGGGGAGGTAAAGCCCACATCACTTACCTCACAAGGATTTCACAATGGTAGCCATTTTAAAAGGACAAGAGACCGTTGGCGGCTCCGTTATGCCAGGGGCGTTCGCCTCCTTCGACATCCGAAATTTTCTTCAGCAGCTAGAACCGTCCAAAGAAAAAGGCAAGTACATCTGCCCCGTTTGCGGGGGGCACAACTTATCTATCGTCCCAGAAACCGGAAAGTATCAATGCTTCAATAATTGTGAGTGCAAGGACATCCGAGAGGCAATCAAACCTTGGGATGAAGTGCTGGCAGAGCGACAAAAAACTAATTTCAATGCAGCACCAAACAAAAACCCAATCAGAGTTAAGACGGTCAAGCCCAACCCAACCCCAATTCCAGATGGCGAATTAGGTTTGATAATGTTGACCGAGCCAGCGACCAATATTCCCCAACCTCAAAAATTAAAGAGTAAGCGAAAGGGCATCCCCGGAAACGCAACCGAAACAACCTATCAATACTCCCCAACCCAATGGATTGACCGTTACGAATGGGCAGACACCAGTAAAGAGAAAGGTTATGACAAGAGTTTTCGGCAATGGCATAGACTCCCCGACGGCACACCAGAGATGAAAAAAGGTGATTTTCCTTGGGGGGCATATCGTATTGATGAAGCGCTAGCCGCAGCTAAATTAGTAAATGGAACCCCGGCACTACTCCAGCATGAAGGCGAGGGATGCGTAGAAGTTGGTCGGTCGCATGGTCTTGCTGGGATTACGTTTCAAGGCAGTGGATGGGATAAAAAGACTATCACGCCTGAATATCAACTCCTGAAAGATTCAGGCATAGGATTAATCGTTTTTCTACACGATGCCGATGACACTGGGTTGAAAAAACTCCAGACCTGCCAAGACTGCGCCGACGAAGTAGGAATTTCATTGATCGGAATTAACCCTCACGACATCTGCCCCGATTTACCATATAAATCAAGTGACATCAAAGAAATCTTGGGGCAGATGGAAACACCAGAATTTATCCGTCGATTAGAGCAGGAGATCCACGCAGCAGTAGCGCAGCGATCGCAACTGGCAGAGCTACAAAATCTTGGCGATGCTCCAAATCATCAAGATCCAGTTGTAAGTTTCATTCAAATTGCTTACCAAACTCTCTACGCAGATAAGAACTGGATTTGTGCTGCCGATAAGCTCTACTGGCATACTGGCAACCACTATGAACACTCTCCAGACTCTAGAGAAATTAAGCGAATAACCGAGTTTTGCAACTCTTTTGCAGTTGAAAATGAGCAAGGTAAAAAATCCTATCCTTACGCTTCACCCAGTTCGGTTAAGAAGGTTCTAGAGTGGGCGAAAATGCGAACAGGGATTGAGGCAGAATTACTCAATCCACCAGGGATTAACTGCACTAATGGGATAGTTAGACCCGTTTGGATAGGTAATAAGGTTATTCCACGGCTAGACCCTCATACCCCCGAAGATTACTTTATTTATGAACCGTTGATTGAGTACAATCCAAACGCTGATACTACAGATTGCGACCGATTACTTGAGTGTTTGGATAGACAAAGCCAAGAAATTCTTTTGAGGAATTTAGCCGCATCCATTGACCTTGCAACTGTTAGGAAACTCAGAGGAAGAGAGGTAAAAGCAATTCTGGCAGTCGGGCTAGGCTCCAACGGTAAAGATGCTTTGCGCGAGTGCGTATCAATCATTTACGGCGAAAATGGACTAACTTCTGTCTCTTTAGCAGACTTCCAATTGTACGACGAAGGCAGGAAGTTTAATCTAGCTCCGTTGATGCACAGCCGAGTGAATTGGGCTTCTGAGAATCCGCAAACATCTAGGATTGATAAAATCCAAAGTTTAAAGTTGTTTGTCACTGGTAACAAGTTGCATTGTGAACGCAAGGGTAAAGACCACATCGAATTCACCCCTGAAGCCATAGGTCTTTTTAACTTAAATGAAACGCCAGCACTCCAAGGGGTAATGAAAGCAATTCAAGACAGGATTGCAGTTTTGGAGTTCAAGAAAACCTTTGAAAAAAATCCTGACCCTAACAACCCAAATGAATTACTAGCTGATCCCCGCTTTGCTTACGACAAGGAATTTATCAGAACGAAAGTAGCCCCAGCATTTCTAAATAAAATGCTGAAAGCTCTCAACGACCTGATTTCAGAAGGCATTGATTACGAATGTACAACCGACGCTTTCCGCAACCTTCAGAAAGAAAATAATCACCTATTTGACTTCATAGAAGCCGCGAACATAGGCTATGTCCCTGGTAAGGAAATGACTGCAAAAGAGCTATGGGTAAGACTGGAACATTACTACACTCAAACTGGCACATTAACTATAGATTCCGATAACAACCGCAGAACGTGGAGCGAACAGGTTAGACCCAGTGACAAAAACGTAAAGGGCATTAACCAAGTCATTGCTCGAATCGCTCAACTCTTTCCCAAGGCTGTCAAGGGAACTAGGTACTGTGACATTGCTAAAAGAAACATTCCAGTACTCAAAGGCATTGGCATTTTGTCAGTTACCCGCACCACATTAGACGAAACCCGCACCACTTCCGCACCACTTACCGCACCAGAAACCTCGCAAAATCAGGACTTCCGCACCACCCGCACCACTTTTTCAGATTCCCAGGAAAAAAACATTGAAGAGTCAGATATGAAAATTGAATTGCTTTCTCATCCAGTGAAAAAAGAAGAATATGCCACCTCAACTGGTGCGGGTGATGCGGAACCCTTGCCAGATATGGAAAACTGCTGCGGGGAGTCCTGCGTCAGTGGTGCGGATCAACTAGAAAGTGGTGCGGGTATGCCAACTGAGGATCAGGCAGCGATCGCCGCGCCAATTGCATCCGATACTGTTTTGGTAAAAACTGAGTATGAGTTCTCATACTCACTGTTGCAGATTGAAAAAGACGGCGGGGACATCGCAGGGTTTGTTGGTTGCCAAGTAGAAGTGCGATCGCTTAGTGGTGCGGTCAAGTTCGCAGGTGAGATGATTAACTACGACTCCAAGAATGGAATTGTGACTGTGGCCACCGAGCAAGGCAACCGAGATGCGATTTTATGCGAGACGTTTGTAATTGACTAAGGGATATTCTCTATGAACACTACCAGAAAATATTTATTGAGGTTTAGCCGATAAAAAGGGTGGACAATGCCATCCATTAACCTACTCTTTTGCTAGTTCCTCAAATTCTGTGATTGCACTTTGGTACTTCTTCCTATAGGGTGTTGCGATCGCTATTGCTTTCCTCATCCCCTGAGACATTTTTTTCTTTTGGGAGCGCGGCGGGACACCAATTAGATGAGGCGATTTCATTCGCGGCGACAATTTGAAATTCCAAAAATTATGCCAATTGTCGAGAGGCGATCGCCCCTTCGACAAATGCCCAATGCAGTTAAACCAATGTGGAGAGGAGCGTAGCTTTAGTACTACAAAAGGGACTGTCACGATGATGCCCAATACGAGAGTCAGCCCTGACTGGCGCTCACATCAAATTAAGGTTTTGGGGCGGTTAGGCTATCTTATTGACAAAAAAGCTCCAAAGTTACAGGAAAGGCTATAAAAAAGAAGCCAATTGGCTTCGCTTTTGCTAAATCTACTGATTTAGGGTAGCCACCGTGATGATACTTGTACCTCTAATAGGGAAGTTTAGGCAACTTAACGATAAAGCTTGTCCCCTTGCCCTGGGCACTTTCAACTTCAATCGTCCCCTGATGCGCCTCAATAATACTCTTTGCTAAAAATAATCCTAATCCCCATCCTGTTTGATCCCCAGCAGAGATGGTTCGACGAAATTGTTGAAATAAGATTAATTGAGCGTCTGAAGAGATCGGATTACCCTCATTGTGGATAGTGAGGCTGATCTGCGTTTCAATTTGCTCAAGCGTGAGTGTAATTGGCGTATCAGGAGCACCATACTTCACGGCGTTAATAGCTAAGTTTTCAATTACCCGTCGTATCTCTTTACGGCTGCAATTGCTCCTGATAGCAGCATCAGAGACTAAAACAAACCGCTCTCCATAAGCAAAGTTCAAATCCTCTACTACGTCCTGAACAATGCTGTCTAAATTGCATTCTTCAAATTCAAACTTTAAACTCTGACCTGCCCGCAGCCGACTAGCATCGAGCAGATTTTGAATCATCGAATTCAAACGCTCGACTGCTTTTAGCATTTTCGCCGCGATATTCGCATGAGTGTCTCCTTGTTCAAGCCGACGCAGAGTCAGGTGAGTACCCATTTTTATGACATTGAGTGGGTTTCTAAGATCGTGGGTCAGTGTCACCATAAATAACTCTTGAATATCTCGCAACGTCTGCGAAAATTGAGTCGCCGCATCGTTAACGGCTTGCTCAATGGAATCGATAATAATATCTCGTTCCCTCACCTCTAAAGCCGCTTCTTCTTCTAAAATTTCAAATATGACCTGACGGAGAATGTGGTACTCAAAAATCAGTTGAGTCATTGAGTAGTCCACAAAACCCGCCCGCTCATGTCCATGCTTTTTCCCAATCCGAGTGCTTTCTAGTTTATCGGTTTTTATTCTGGCTGGTGTCCTTTCAATCTTCGTTGACAGCTCATCCACCAATTGCTCTAGATACTCAGGTAGCGAATTTTGTAGCATCAGAGAGTCCTGATGTATTGATGCACCAACTTCATCACGCGCCCGCTCTTCCCACCTCTGCATGATTCTTTCAGCATTTTGTTTAAGACATTTAGACGTTTGGTTAGACATAGATTATAAAAACACCAAAAAGGGAAGAATAAAGCCATCGTTCATTTGGAAGAAGAAAGTGGACACAAATCTAAGAAATTAAAAAGGATAATTCAACTTTCATTAATATTAAGCTGTTGTGCTTTTAATTTGCACAATCTGTGGATCACAGGGTCTACAGAAACGCGATGAAAATCAATCGGCACTTAGCGCCTTCTTTCTAACGCAGTCAGAGATACAGCTAATTTTCAGTCATGGCTTAGACAATAACCGCGATCGCAACGAGAAAATCGCAGGCATCTTAGACTGACTATTTGGCATTGTTTCAAGATGGACGTATTTCTCAATTGATAAAAGTTCGCAATAACGCTTGAGTGGCTTGTCTTTTAACGAAATAATGGGGATCGTGGCGTAGTAGACTGTCCATAATATGACGCGTACACCGGACACTATCACCAGAGATAAATGAGGTTGCCACCCCCAACTCGTCTACCCAACAAACATTACAGGTCTAGAGAATACCTTACACCAAGTGAGGTGCGAAGTCTTCTTGATGCTGCGCTCGATCGCAAAGCTCGTTATGCTCACCGTGATTATACACTGATGTTGCTCATGTTTCGCCACGGTCTGAGGGTAGGGGAAGCTGTAGGGGCTAAGTGCGGTTTAAGATGGGATGCACTGATGTGGGCAGAACGTCAGATTTTCATCACCAGGGAAAAGGGCAGTGATTCTGGGGTGCATCCCTTAAGAGATGATGAAATAACTTTGCTCAAAGAACTTAGAGAGATGTTGCCTGATAGTAAATATATTTTCGTTTCTGAGCGCGGTGAGGTGATGTCAACTGATGCGGTGCGAAAGCTGCTTGGGCGGCTAGCGGCACAGGCCGGGCTTGATATCAAAGTACATTGCCACATGATGCGCCATGCCTGCGGCTACTATCTGGTGAATCAGGGGTATAACACCAGAGAAATTCAAGACTTCCTGGGACACCGTGATATCAAACACACTGAAAAATATACCAAGCTGAATGCTCGACGCTTCCTGAATTTTGATTGGGGTGATTTGTAAAATTTTGACTCAAAGAGCCTTATGAAAAAACTCAGAGGTTGCACGATGATGCCTCTAACAATGCTTGCAGTTGTTTTTAATTTTGAATCGCTGCCAGGATGTTCTGGAACCGCAACCACAAAACCATAAGGTATTAAACTTACGATTCCAATTAAGTATTAACTTGGCATATCACACTTCCCAAGCATTTTGGGTACTCTAGCATTTAGGTAAGATTTCTAACCTGATCTTATTAATTAACTCAACATCTTTCTTAAAAAACTTATGAGTCAACCTCGGCTAATTATTCTTTGTACAGGTAATTCTTGCCGTAGCCAAATGGCTGAAGGATTTTTGCGAGAATTAGCTAGCGATTTATTTGATGTCCAAAGTGCAGGGATGAATCCCGCTACGGAGGTGCATCCCCTGGCAGTAAAGGTCATGCTGGAAGTAGGTATTGACATTTCTGGGAATACCTGTAAGCACATCAATGCTTTTTTTGATGAGCTAATTGATACCGTTCTTACAGTCTGCTCCCATGCCGATCAGAGTTGTCCTATTCTGCCTGCTTCAACTAAGCGCCATCACTTCGGTTTTCCAGATCCTGCTGCTGCTGAAGGAACTGAGGATGAAAAACTAGTTGTGTTTCGTAAAATCCGGGACGATATTAGTCGTGTCTTTTTAGCTTATATTGCAGGAAGGCGCGATGCTTTATGATTTCTACTCTAAACATTAAGCCCAAGCATACTGAGTATGTTTGACTTACCTATGGTCGTAACACAAGCCCTTGCCAATCGCCAAGATTTATTGATAGCGCTAATCGATCGAGCCGGACGGCTTCTGTGGGCTAACCAGACGTTTGCTTTCTACAGTAAACGGTCAATTGAGGAATTGCTTGGACAAAAGTTTTTCCACATCCTATCTTTAAATTCTCAAAATTTACCTCAACAAACTTATATTCGAGAGCAGCTTATTAAAGGCGAGAGCTTTAAGTTTGAGTTTGTCTATTACCGTGATGATGATTCTACTCAATTATGGCTTTTGATGGATGGGCAGCCAATTTACAATTCCGAGGGAATTATTGATCAATATTCTCTTCTGGCCACAGATATCACCCTACGAAAACAGGCAGAACTCGATCTCAAAGAAGCAAAAAATCTGCTAGAGCAAATCAATCAAGAACTAGAAGTGCGTGTTCAACAACGTACATCTGCACTTGTTCAAGAAAAAGAGAAAGCGGAACAGACACTTAACCAACTCCAGCAAATGCAAGTGCAACTTATTCAGACTGAAAAAATGTCAGCTTTGGGCAATCTTGTGGCTGGGGTAGCTCATGAGATCAATAATCCAGTGGGCTTTTTGGTAGGCAATCTGCAACCAGCAAAAGATTACGTACAAGACTTGTTTGGCTTGATTGACTTGTATCAAGAGAAATATCCCAATTTTGATCCAGATATTTATGATGAAATTGAAACAATTGATTTGGAATATTTGCGAGAAGATTTACCAAAGTTGATTATTTCTATGGAGTCAGGGGTAAATCGGCTCAAAGCCATTAGTGCCAGTTTGCGTATCTTCTCACGAGATGATAGCGATCGCCCCATTTCTTTTAACATTCACGAAGGTCTAGAGAGTACTTTATTAATTCTTAAACACCGTCTGAAAGGTAATGAGACTCGACCGGAAATACAAGTAGTGAAAGACTATGGAGATTTACCCTTAGTAAAATGTTATGCTGGACAACTGAATCAAGTCTTCATGAACTTGTTAGCAAATGCAATTGATGCTTTAGAAGAATCGAACCAGATATGCAGTTTTGAATATATTAAGGACAACCCTAACC
The DNA here is from genome assembly GCF_026127265.1 of Nostoc sp. KVJ3. Lineage (GTDB taxonomy): Bacteria > Cyanobacteriota > Cyanobacteriia > Cyanobacteriales > Nostocaceae > Nostoc. The sequence goes on along the minus strand of NZ_WWFG01000018.1, from coordinate 20,496 downwards.
AAATCGGAGTTCGCACAAAATTATCTGAAGATCGACAACAGGTTTTGATTCACATTTCTGATAATGGCCCTGGTATGATGCCAGATGTGAAGGAATGTATATTTGAGCAATCTTTTACTACTAAAGCAGTGGGCAAAGGAACAGGACTAGGATTAGCGATCGCTCGTCAAATTGTTGTTGAGAAACATGGCGGGAACTTGTATTGTTGTTCTCAACCCGGTGAGGGAGCGGAATTTATTATTGAACTTCCAGTTTGATAACAAATCGACCAAACGGGGCTGGAAATCCCACCGGAAATGGGGGTTTTTTGCATTAACCCCCGAAAAGGGGGATTCTAGAATTTGTTGTTGAATGGTACTTCACTCTTTTGATTAGTACGCGAACGGTGAAAGCTAGTCAGGGTGAAGATTATCACTATTTCTTAGACGATCTAAGAATGGCATTTTGAGACATGTAAAGAGACATAATTCAGACAAGTCTCAAATTGTACACTTTCTGAGACGGGGTTTAGCCAAGAATCTTATCTGGCAAGAGTTATAGGGTGATAGCGTCAAAACTCACTTTTCATAATCCCCCTTTTCGAGGGTTTATCCCAAAAACCCCATGTTAGACCCCAATTGGGCGAAATCAGGAGGATTCACTCAGCCCAACAAACCAAAAATTACCTACTTGACTGAGGAACACCCCGATTATCAAAAAGCCAGTGAGTTAAAAAATACCTTCTACAAAGACTTTAATCGAGTTTACCTAGTCCGCCTAGACTACCGTGATGGTGATTACTTCGTCGGAGCAGTACACGCATTTTTGCAAGGATCTGAAATTGCAGTCAACGCTATGTGGTCAGCTAACCCCAATACTCAACGCACGGGTCTAGAGGTTTTACAAAGTATTCGTCGAGATATTGGCAAGAAGGCCAGAGACGAAATGAGTCAATCCGATGTCGTCATTGTGGAATCAGGCACTTAAATAAGAATTACTTATGCTTTGACGAGGGAATCAGGCATACAGCCAGCGTGATTCATAAGCATTATTAAACCACCATCTCACTGTTCACGAGAGATTAAGGTAAAGGAGGTTTAGGCGAACAAAGTAACCTTAGTGCGCGTAAAATATTCCCTATGAAAATCAATCGCTTCGGCAAGTCCGAAATCCTTAACCCTCAAGAGATAACCTTACTATTTAGCGAGGGACTTGTTAAGCCCCGCGATCACGCTTTGTTTGGCGTGTGCCTTTATGCGGCTGCCCGAATCAATGAAAGCTGCACTTTGCAGCGCGGCGATATCATTGGCACAAGGGGCATTAGACCCAAGCTGATTATCAGAGCCTACAACACTAAGGGGGGGCAGGATACCAGAGAAATTCAAGTACATCCCAAACTGAAGGAATTTTTAGAAGAATATAGTATTGAGTTAAAAGGGAGAAATCCGCATTTGTTCCCCGGTCGTCACGGGTTGGGACATATTCATAAGGCCAGCGCTGACCGAATATTACGTGAGGCACTGCGACGGGTGGATTTGGATGAGCGCGGGATGTCTTCTCACAGCTTTCGGCGGACGGCGTTAACGTGGATGAGTGATTCAGGAGTACCCCTGCGCCACATTCAATCTATCAGCGGTCATCGCTCACTTGCAGCCCTGGAGCGATATTTGGGTGTGACTGAGCAGCAGAAAGAAAATGCCATCTCCACTTTGGTTTTTTAAGTCAGTAAGGAATTATGAACGCTTACAAAAAATACATCACCATTACAGATCCAAAGCAAGTAATATTATCTGATTTACCTTTTCAAGCAGGACAGCGAGTAGAAATAATTATCTTAGCTGAGGAGAACCCCAGAGCATCTATTAGTAAAAAGCTGAGAGATTTATTTGATAAAACACAGTCGCTACCAGGAGTACAAGATATTAGCGAAGCCGAAATAACAGCAGAGATTGAAGCTTACCGACGCGGAGAATGAAAGTTGTTATTGACACGAATGTTTTAGTTTCTGCTGTCCTTAAGGGTAGAGTCCCAAGAGCAGTTATTCAGTTTATTTTTGATAATCCCGACTGGGAATGGATTGTTTCATTGGAAATTGTAGCGGAATATAAGGAGGTATTAAGTCGCCCGAAGTTTAAGTTGACAGATGAAGTGAGAACGTCATGGTTTGAAATTATTGATACATTTGCGACGCTAATTGATGTCAATGTGTCAATTGATTTTCCAAGAGATAGAAAAGATGCAAAGTTTTTAGCTTGTGCTGTAGCAGCCGAAGCTGATTTTTTGATTACGGGGGATTCTGATTTTAATCAGGCGCAAACTTTGCTAAATACAACGATTATTTCTGTGTCTTTATTTAACAAGTTAGTTTGCGATTGAATGTGACTCGCTCTTTGGCGGGAAATACTAGTTTGACGACATCGGCAATTAGGGGGCTGGGAGAAAATTAGCGATCGCTCTGACGGCTGATGCTGGTAGATACAGTTGCTAATTCCCAGTACCAAGGTGTATGCTGTTACACAAACTGTCTGCCAGTCAGACCGCCGACTATGACCAAACTAGACCGAGTGCCAGTAGCACAGCTTCCTGATAAGTACGGGATTGTTAAATCTGTTCTCTACGATCGGATCAATCGGTTAGGCATCAAGCCAACCAAAATTGGCAATAAGTCTTATGTCAGTGGAGAGCAGTTAGAGTTGCTTGACCAGCTAGATGCCCACATGAAAGCGGGTGGTAGCATGGCGGACTTTGCCGACCAATATGCAAGTCATGGAGGCGGTCAGTCAGAGAATTTTGATTCTGGCATAGAGTCTGACAGTCAGTTAACAGTCGCCGGACTAACCGCCAGTCAGTTCGGCCAACTTTCGCAAGTGATTGAAGGTTTGGTAACACGGCTAATTCCTGCGATTGTCCGCCAGCTACCGGGATTGGCAAATGATCCAGTTGCTCATTTGAGGGCATTGGAAGAAGCTTATAAAAATGGTTGGCTACTCAGCACTCGTGAACTGGCGACTTTACTAAAATTGTCTTCTTCTACAGTTTGTAGGTACGGTTCAAAGTTTGAAGACGCTGGTTTTGTGTTTACCAGGGCAGGACAAAGGAAGGGGGGAGAAGTGGCTTGGTCAGTTGGAAAGCACAGAAAATCTAAATAAGCATTAATTGTGGTCGGCAAGAAATTGGGATTTCGTTCTAGTCCAGAGTACAGTACATACTTGGCGGTAATAAACCTATTGCATATAAAAAACCCTGGAGAAATGCCAACTCTATCGAGATTGCAATTTATCTAGGGTTGTAAAGTATATATTTATGTCTCGTAAAAACATAAACTTAGTGTTACCAAAAATTTTGGGATTTGAACATTACATAGATGTGATCTTCAGGGGGACTACCGAAATCAACCACAAAGGATTGGCATCATTATCAATCAGGTAATTTAGCTTTTCTCGTAGTTCCTGTACATCACTTTTATCTTCACCATAATTCCACTTTTTAGGAGCTTCAAATCCTTGTTGTGCCGTGCAAAAAAAGATGTACCAAATATGACTTATCAGGAATATCACGGTGTTTATGGCGAAGATGTAGAAGCAGCACTACGATTTATGTTTGCTGACCTCAGAAATTATGGCGATTGTTTTCATCTACGTATAATTACATATTAATTTGTATATACTTTACTATTGACTAATAGTTAACTGAAGATTATAAATGAATATTGAGGGAACTAAGTAGGTGGGCGGGAAAATTTATAACTATGTCATTGCGAACTGTACTCCTTCGGAGAACCCATAGGGTAGCAATCGCAAGGGTTTTGATTTTTTTACATTTTGTTACATAGTTAGGTTTATTTGTGCCTACCTACTTATACACATACAAATTAGTTACAAAAGGATGAAAAAACATGGATAGCATGATTAAACAAGCTTTGCAAAACATCAATGTTGATGAAGTTGAAAAAAGTGAAAAACATTGTCAAGACTTAAGTCTCCAACCGAAAAATCTTGTCATGATCATCTATGATCAATCTGGAAATATTTAGGCAATAAATATCCCAATTGGACATTTCTAATTAGAGATTTCTAATTAGAAATGTCTAACCATAAACTTACAGAGAGTCAAACAAAATATGTTTCAGTTAATTGGACTACAAAAAAATATTGAAACCGTAGTAACACTTTCGTATAAACAGTTATTGAAGGAAAAAACTCAAGATACAATAGGATTGAAAAGAGCATACAGAAATTTTCTAAAAAACATTCAAGTAGCAGATAGTATTCCTGAGCGTGATTCTCCAAAAGTAACTTTTGCATCGGAGCTATCAGTTATTAACAATTTAATCGAACTATATAAAGTTGAATCTGCCTTAAATGACAAAAATCAGACTACAGTGATAATTAATCAAAATCCTGAAGAATCGCTTGAGTATATATCAAATAATCTGAAGAAATGTGAGTCTGAATTTATCAAATTTCAAACAAATTATCCCGAAAAGTCAAACTTGTTTGAATTGGTGATTAATTATATTTTTTGTGCGCCATCAAATGTTGCTGGTGGAGGTTCTACTTCCAATGGTATAGGCGTAATATGGGCTAGTCCTAAACCAAATTGGCAATCTGAGGATTTTATTGAGTTTTATACCCATGAATTTACTCATAATCTGGTATTTTTAGATGAAAGACGTTATCAGCATTATGTTGACTATGATTTAATTTTAGATCAAGATAATTTTTGTAAATCTGCTATTCTGTGTACACCAAGACCACTAGATAAAGTTTTTCATAGTTTGTTAGTAGCAACTGAGGTATTACTTTTAAGGGAAGAAAGTCTTGGGCATCCTAATAATCCTAAAGCTCACCCGCCTTCAGAAACTATTCTAAAAAATTGCTTCGATACTATCTATTCAATTGAGAGGCTTCAAACCAAAAGTCAATTACTTACAAGAAGAGGACTTGAGTTAATGAATTTATGTAAGGAGAAGCTCAATATAATAAATAATTCTTTAAGCAAAAAAGAACTTATCTTAATTTCCAGTTAAACAACTTTGATTGTTCAGCATCTCTTACATTTTTCAGAGCAACATAATTGCAGTTCACTACACATAATCCTTGGCATTCTGTATTAGCAGAAGTCAAAATAGATGGTAATTAGTGTTGTAATAAACTCTTGTTACCATTTATTGTTTTTTCGATTTTCTGTAATTAATACTATGAGTAAAAACTTCCATAGAATTGTTTATTTATTAATTTCCAAATCAGCAATAATCTCTCTAGTTTTAATTTTAATACAACAAATTATAGTTGCATCTTCCAGTATTTGGCTGAAACGTCTTTCTGAAGATTTGTATTCTGGGGGTTTCCTTGGAATAGACATTGGTTTATATATGGCCTCATTAACAATTCCATATATACCAGGAGGATTATCTTTAATAGCTATTAGTTTTTGGGAACAAGACAGTTTAAAGAAATTCGTTAACTCTTTTATTAAGAATAACAATACTCAACCCATTCTCTGGAATGATAAAAACGAAAGGGATGTCAAAATCAGCATATTAAGCAATGAAGGACAACAAACTATTTCATCTTTTATACAATATTCGCATGGTCTCTTTTCTCGACTTCTGAATGCCTTCCTCAATATTATAGTTTTATCTTATATTGTAGAACCTAATTTTATCTATGGTTATTTTATCAGTATTTTATTAACAGCAATAATAATGAAGTCTTTTTCCAACAAACAAGGAAAGATTGCGCTGCAAGCTCAAAATGCCCGTGTCAACTTAGGAAAAATTCTTCTTTCTGCTTGGGATAATGTTCTTTTAGGAAATCAATACAATTTTCAAAGTTGGCTGAGTCGATTTCATGTAGAGTTTTCGGAATCTAAGCAACTTAATATTCGTAGTACTATATATCAAATAAGTATTTCAATTGGAATTGCTTTATTGACCATGCTTCCCTGTATGGTAATAGCTGTGCATTCATTGCTTGTTCATGCCACAGACAAAGCTTATGCTGCAACTGTGATTGTGACTTTACCTCGTTTATTTATGATTTTAAATTTTACTTATGATTTATTAGATTCCCTAACAGAATTTCCGGTGCAAAAGAGTAAAATATCTGGAATTATTCGAGGAATTCAATCTCCACTTAAAAATGATATATTATCTCGAGTAAACTGGTCTAAGCTCAAATTTATTTTGAATAACGAAAAAAATTTAAATCACTTAGATTCAATAGACGAAATAGTACCTTTGCTCAAAGAGCCAGGACGAATAACTATTCGAGGAGAAAATGGTGCTGGGAAATCAACCTTGCTTCTTTTAATTCACCAGAAATTATTGCCTCGCTCATTTTATTTACCTGCTCAACACCATCTCTGCTTTAATTCTATGACTATTGGTCGTTCTACAGGTGAAACTTTAAAAGCACAAATGCAAGAAATTTTGGCTCAAGTCGAAGCACAATGGATTCTTTTAGATGAATGGGATGCCAATTTAGATACATTGAACCAATCTGAAATTTCTCAAATGATAAACGTACTCGCGCAAACAAAAATTGTTGTTGAAGTTAGGCATCGTTGAAATAGTAGGTATTGAGGCGATGAGCCGCCTATTCCACGTAATGGCTCTAACGTGTAATGCTGCACTACTAGATAATTTATAATTTTTTTACTAAACTGCCTTTAAGTGTAATTATCGCGCAAGGATTTCAGGTTTTCACGAATAGTGGCTGAACCCCGTATAGCTCTAAAACCTGCAACCATTCACCGAGCGCACTACAGAATTATGCTTTGCGCCGACGTAGAGCAGCAAGACATTGCGGATGCTTTATTTCCCATCGTTGGCATTGCCGCCTCTGCGGGTGGATTAGAGGCATTTACGGAGTTGCTCAGGCATTTGCTCACCGATACAGGGATGGCATTTGTGCTGATTCAACACTTAGCCCCTAACCACAAGAGTCTGTTGAGTGAGATTCTGGCAAGAACAACTCAAATGCCTGTTAGGCATCACCGTGCCAAATTGGGAAAATTGTACGCTAAGAAGCTGATGCTAACCTCAACGCTATGAAAATAAGTTGTTTTGAGCAAATGGCATACCTCTATTTATCATTTTTGGCTCGAATTAGTCTTTCCAGATGGTGCAGAGTACTAGCAATACTCTGCACCAATCAATTGAGGATAAACAGCCGCTCACGGGTGCTATAGAAAAGCGAGGGGCTAAGATGCTTGCTGGATAACGCTTTTAGCCTTAGCGTACAATTTTCCCGTTTTGGCACGGTGATGCCTGTTATTGAAGTGCAAGATGGCATGACTGTAGAACCAAACTCTGTCTACGTTATTCCGCCTAACACTAAGATGAAGCTGTCTGCTGGAGCGTTGCAACTCACGCCGCGAGAGAAAGTTCAGGGGAAATATATGCCTGCTGATGCGTTCTTTACTTCATTGGCAGCAGATCGAGGGCACAAAGCGATCGCAGTGGTTTTATCTGGGGCAGATGGAGACGGTTCACTGGGGCTGAAGGCAATCAAGGCAGAGGGAGGCGTGACTTTTGCTCAGTGTGAAGACACCGCAAAATTCGATAGTATGCCTAATACTGCTGTTGCCACCGGGAATGTGGATTTTGTGCTACCGCCTGAAAAAATCGCCGAGGAACTGGTAAACCTCAGTCGCAATCCTTTTATTTCTGACTCATTGCCACCGATCGCAATTGAGAAGTTGCCCGAACAGGGAGATGCCCTGGCGACTATATTTGTATTATTGCGATCGCAAACTGGCGTTGACTTCAGCCACTACAAGCCCAACACCCTCGATCGCCGAATCCAGCGCCGAATGCTGTTGTATAAACTAGAACGCTTGGAGGATTATGCCGAGTATTTGCAAAAGAATCCGGGTGAAGTCAAGGCGCTCTATGAAGAAATTCTGATCCACGTCACCCATTTTTTCCGCGATCCTGAAGCATTTCAACTCTTGAAAGAGCGAGTCTTTCCTATCATCATCCAAAATAAATCAGCAGAGTTGCCGATTCGGATTTGGGTAGCGGGATGTTCGACGGGCGAAGAAGTGTATTCCATCGCTATCTCCTTGCTGGAGTTTTTGGCGAATAAAGTAACCTCGCCGCCGATCCAGATTTTTGCCACAGACATCAGCGAGATCGCGATTGAGAAAGCAAGATCAGGCATTTATGCAGAGAATCAAATGGTGGAAGTCTCACCAGAGAGCCGCCGCCGATTTTTTAATGCCCTTGACGGCGGTGGATATCAAATTAGCAAAGCTGTGCGCGAACTATGTGTGTTTGCCCGACAAGACTTGGGCAGCGATCCCCCTTTTCCTAACTTAGATTTAGTTAGCTGTCGGAATGTACTGATTTACTTGGACGAAACGTTGCAAAAACGGATATTGCCCATCTTTCATTACAGTCTTAATCCGACTGGCTTCTTGCTGCTAGGGACTTCAGAAAGCACAGGTAAATATTCTGACTTGTTTACTCTAATTGACAAAAAGTATAAAATCTATAGCAAAAAGCTAACTGGAATTCGTCCAACTATTTCGTTCATTACCAGCAATTATCCGATAGTAAAAGTGGACGAACCGAAGCCGACCAATGAGAATCCATTGAATGAGTTGGACTTAGAGAAAAAAACTGACCAACTAATCTTGAATCGCTATGCCCCAGTGGGTGTGGTGATCAACGACAAGATGGACGTGCTGCAATTTCGGGGAGAAATCGATCTCTACCTCAAACTTACACCTGGGAAACCGAGTCTTAACTTATTCAAAATGGTGCGCCAAGGCTTGCTCATCGAGCTACGGGCGACAATTTATCAGGCACAACGGCAAAAAATTCTAGTTAGAAGAGAAGGGTTACGAATTGAATCCGGCGATCTTGCAAAAATCATCAATCTTGAGGTGATTCCATTCAAGCCTGCGACTGACGGAGAACTCTACTTTCTGGTTTTATTTGAACAAGCGCCACCCACGGTTAACAACGTCAACACGGTAAATCCTGAAAGTTTAGAGCAGCCAGACTTAGAGCGAGAGATTGTTCGGCTAAAGCTTGAACTTGCAACCGCCATCCAAGAGCGGGCTGCAACTCAAGAATATCTACAAGCGGTGATCCAAGAGCAAGAAGACATCAATCAAGACCTGAAAGTTGCCAATGAAGAAATCCTCTCCAGCAATGAAGAGTTGCAAAGCACCAATGAGGAGTTAGAAACTGCCAAAGAAGAGATTCAGGCAACCAACGAAGAACTCAACACAACTAATGATGAACTTCGCTCTCGAAATCAGGAATTACACCAAGTTAATAACGATCTCACGAATTTGCTTGCCAGTATCAATATTCCTATTTTGATATTGACTTTGGACTTACGCGTTCGACGTTTTACGCCAATGGCGCAGCGACTTTTCAATTTAATTCCCGCCGATGCTGGACGACCTTTGAGCGATTTCAGAGCGAATCTCAATGTTCCTGACTTAGAAACTCTAATTTTGGAGGTACTTGACACACTCAGCATCAAAGAATTAGAAGTCCAAACTCTGGAAGGGTATTGGTACAACCTCCGCATCCGTCCTTATCGCACTACACAAAACCAGATTGACGGTGTAGTGTTGGTGTTAATAGATATTGATGTTCTTAAACGCAGTGCCGCAACCTTAGAACAAGCCCGGAATTACGCTGAAGCGATTGTGGAGACGGTACAAGTGCCGTTAATCGTCCTTGATGCTGATTTCCGGGTGAATAAAGCCAATCGCTCGTTTTATGAAACATTTCAGGTTTCAGCATCAGAGACAGCCCAATCTCTGATTTTTGAACTAGGGAACGGTCAATGGAACCTACCCGGACTGCGATCGCTCTTAGAAGACATTCTTGCGAACGATACCAGTATTGAAAACTGGGAGGTAGAGCATCGTTTTGAACGGATTGGGAAGAAAACCATGCTGCTCAATGGTTGGAAAATTATTCAACAGGGAGATGCCCAAAGGATTTTGCTGGCGATTGAAGATATTAGCGATCGCAAACAGTTTGAGTTAGAGCGATCTAAGCTTTTAGCACAGGAGCAATCAGCCCGTCAACAGGCGGAAATTGCCAACCGAGCCAAAGATGAATTCCTGTCGAACCTCTCCCATGAACTTCGTAATCCGCTCAATACTATACTGGGCTGGGCGCAACTTGTCCGCACCCGCAATTTAGATTCAGAAGCCGTCACTCGTGCCTGGGAAGTAGTGGAGCGCAGTGCTAAAGTGCAAGCTCAGTTAATCGATGATATGCTCGATATCTCCCGGATTACGAGTGGAAAGCTTCATTTAAACACTCGTCTAATCGATTTGGTTTCAGTAGTGAATGCCGCCATTGAGTCTATCGAATTTTCCGCAGAGGCGAAAAGCATTGAAATTGTTTCAGACTTGAACTCGGCGACGGTTGTCGGAGATTTTGATCGCTTACAGCAAGTTATGTGGAATTTACTTTCTAACGCGATTAAGTTCACTCCAGCCGGTGGACGAGTGGGAATTATGCTCGAAGCTATATATACTCATGCTGAACTTCGAGTCAGCGACACAGGAATTGGCATCCAGGCAGACTTGCTGCCTTATGTTTTCGATCGCTTCCGCCAAGGAGATTCCAGCAGCAGCAAACCAACTCAGGGACTTGGGTTAGGCTTGTCAATCGTCCGTCATGTTGTAGAACTTCACGGTGGAACAGTTCAAGCGCAAAGTCCAGGCGAGGGACTAGGAACCACGATCACCGTTAGGCTGCCTCTGCGCTTAATGCCGTTGGAGATTACGCCGCCAACTTATTTAGAGCCGAGCCTTTTATCGGAGACTCTGGACACATTCGGTAAAGATCTACCCCTTACCCTTGAAGGGTTATGCATCTTGGCTGTAGACGATCAAGCGGATAGCCGCGACTTAATTAAGTGGATGTTAGAAGACTTTGGGGCTGAAGTAGTAGTTGTGACATCGGCAAGGGAAGCGATCGCTGCTTTAACTGAATCTCCTGGCAAATATGATCTGCTTCTAGCAGATATTGGGATGCCAGATGAAGATGGTTTTTCCCTGATTCGTCAGGTGAGAGCGCTCGAAGCTGAAGCTGGGGGACAAATTCCAGCAGCAGCAATCACTGCCTATGCCACCGAACAAGAGCGTCAAAGGGCGATTGATGCTGGGTTTCAAATGCATCTAGCTAAACCGATTGACCTTACTCAATTGGTATTGATGATTGCAAATTTGAGTGGACGAGTCACAGATAATTCATAATTCGTAATTGAGGATACAGAGCAACTAATTTTAATTATGAAAAAGTCAAAAATGCGGAGCATCCTTATCTAGCAGTCAGAGCAATCGCTCCCCAATTGCTATATCTAATGTGTTCCTAGCTCACGTGTTATGGCTGTATGAGTCAGATAATCTAGATTAAAGAATAAATAATCAAGAATATTGAATATATTATGTATAATATTTGCCACATAAGCAAAGTGAGTCAAATGTAAACGTGACCCAAAAACTGGCTGTCTTCAACATGAAAGGAGGGGTGGCGAAATCGACCACCGCTTACAATTTAGCTGTGGGTCTGGTCAAGTTTAAAAAGCAGAGGGTATTAGGTATTGAACCGAGATGCGACCAAAAACCTGCAAGATGATCTGAAAAGGCTTGATTTTACGTTGTAAATAACGGCTTTTTTGACTGGGAAGTAACAAATTATCAAAGCCAGACAGAACAAGGGTTTCCAGACCATCTTGCACAAAATTACTCAAATCTCGGCTCAATACCTTAAGGATGCAAGGGCGTGAACGCTGGCTACTAACGCCATAAAAAAAGGGGAAAAGGTTAAAGGGGAAAGGGCAAAGGGATGAACAGGTCGCGCCACTTGCGGGCGAGGTTTTTACCTTTCCCCCTTCCCTTTTCCCCCTTCCCCTTCTTGATAAAAATCACCCCTGACGGGGGCGAATGATGTGGTTCATGTTCCTCAAAGGACACAAAAGATTGATTGTCGTTCAGTATAAGGATTTCTGTATATATGCCCATCTTACAATGAACTGTCGGTGGATGCCTTGGGTGATCACTGACTCTTTAAAATCGCTTCACAAGAACTTTTCAATAACATGGCTATTTACACCGTTAACCATTGCTTACATTTTCCTTCTTCTTTTTCAAATATTCAATCCGGCAGCAACCGCGCCGCCATTGGTCTTTAGTCAAAGGATAATAACTAGCCCAAATACTTCCATCTGGTGCTGAATAAAAAACGTAATTACAGCCGATTGGGAGCCAAAGTTACAGGTACTCACTTGTATCTCCTCCCAAACAGTGAAGAGTAGACCTTTGCTGTTAGTTACTGTCTCTAATTTTTTATATAGTGGTATTCGTTTCTCTAGTTTGGGTTGTTTATCGAAGAAAGGCAGACGGTTCGGGTCTTGGGTTTAAGACCCCCACCAAATTGAAAATTTGGTGGCTCTCGAACAGAAGAGGGTTTGAATCCCCATCTGAACGAAACCTTCTGCCTTCTGCCTTCTTCAATTTCTAGTTATGGTTGTGCTAAATCAGTAGCTTTACTTGAATCCGTTTTAGTTAATTATTCTAGATTAACTGTTGGCGTTGATGCGGTTAATGGGAAGTCAGACGAGTCTATAGCTGCATTTATTTTTTGAAGTTCCGGATCAAGAGCAGGGATAAATAGCCGGAATTTCCCTTGTACCTAACTGTAAATACCCACTCGCCAGGTAAGCATTAGGGTATTTGGAGCCGCGAGATTTTTTCGAGAAAATCCCGTATTTTGTCTGGCGTTTAAAAATCTGTCTAATTTCTGTTTTCGGTAGAACTTACTCCATTGGAGTTGTGCTAACGAGTTACATTGGGGTCGCGGTAAGCAGTAGGTTCAGAGCGATTGCGTTTACCTAAACCAGCCAAACCTGCTAAACCCAGTAAGCCTAACCATCCCCAATTAAAATGGTCGTTATCTCTCCTATCAGCTCCTTGAAGCGAGGTGTTATCTGTAGTTGAAGTGGTGTTTGTCTGAGGGGATGTGCTGCTCTGTGCTAAGGCGGGCGTAATGAGAGGAGTTATGGCTAGACCGACTGCTAGAATGCCAGAACCCAGAATTTTCGATATGTCAGAACGCTTCATAATTAAAACTCCGTTTTGGTATCCATACTTTATCAGTCAATAAAAGAAACATACATCAGTCCTTAGCTACAAATGACGTCGCTCAGAGAGTGCTACTAAAGTCTAGTTGCGCCATCGCCTAGAGAGAGATCCCTTTACTTTGTCTGAGTTCTTGTTGCTGTTCTTCTATTATTTGTTGCAATACGCGGTCTGCTTTTTCCCAAAGTATCAGGTCTTCTCTCTCTACTGACCCAATATTAATCGGTGAATACTCAAGCTCACCTGACTGATTTCGGTTGACTGCCACTCGAAAAATCTCACCTCGTTCATCATGGGTAAATACCAATTCTCTACCCTGCTTCTCCAGAGTGGCACGTTTGAATCTCAGGCTATTTGAGGCAGCTTCTCTTAATTGCCAGTTGATTAATTCAACAGCAATAGGCACAGCTATAGCTAAGAGTTCCTCTTCAATACGCTGGTTTTCATCGAGTGAATGTTCTGATTCTGACTTTTGAGTTGCCAGTTGATTGCTAGCGATAAATACCAATTCTCTAGCTTCATCTTGTGTCCATTCGGCTGGACTAGCTTTGATAATTTCTTCAACGTCTTGGGGTGGTTTATCATCTAGTAGCGCCCGTATAGCAATTTCTTTATCTCGGTCAGTCACTAATAAGTTTTGCAAGTCGGCGCTGTAATACTCATATAATTCTGCTATTTGATTCGACTTTAGTTTTGGTTTATCTGTGCCTATAGTTGGAGTTTTATTAAGAGCAATTGCATCCACTGTTTTTTGCGAACTATGGAGTTGCTCCAAATAAACAATTGCTGCTTCCAGGTCGTCGAATATGGTTCTTCCGGCTGATAGCTGCTGCTGATTTTGAGAAAGTTGTTGTGTTAATTCTAATACTGTTTCAGTTAATACTGAAGAGACAATCGATTGCTCAACATAATCAGAAATTGATAAGATAGCTCTCTTCTCTAGATATGATTGTAACTCAGTTGCAAGCACTGCATCTAGGTCATTGAATGTAGTTTTAGCTGTAACAAGCTGCTCTTTGTATTGAGAAAGTTGTTGCGTTAATTCTAATACTGTTTGGGTTAAGGCTGATTCAACAGTCGATTGCTCAATATAATCAGAAATTGATGAAATAGCTTTCTTCTCTACATGGGATTGTAACTCTTGAGTAATCGCCGCGTCTAGTCCGTCGAATACAGCTTTATTGTTAGCTAGCTGCTGCCGATATTGAGAGAGTTGTTCTGTTAATTGTGGTAACGTTTCACTTAAGGCATCATCAACTACTGACTGTTCAATAAAGTCAGCAATTGCATTCACAGTTCTTTGTGATAAGAGTTGTTCCTTAAGAGCAATCGCCGCTAATAGCTTGTCGTATGTGGTTCTTACGGCTGATAAATTCTGATGATACTCAGACAGTTGTTCTGTTAACTGTGGTAATGTTTCAATCAAGGTTGACTCAACTGCTGACTGTTCAATAAAGTCAGCGATTGTATTTATGAGTTTTGAACTAGCTTGTTGTTTTGCATCTGATTTAGCTGGGGTTAGCTGGTATTTAGTTTCGCCTATACCTTGAGCTTCTTTCGGGAATTTGGTTGATATTATTTGTTGATTAACTTGGCTATTATCTACAGATTGTAAGAAATTATTTAGGCGTTTAATTTCGCTATCGTCCCGTATGGGTTCATAACTTATCCCCAACTCGGTCTGAAGCTTTGTAAATGAACACTTATATTTATTGAGATTACCTCCCTGTTTCCAGAGCAAGCGGGGGCTACCATCTTCATTAACTGAGCCGATATCAATACCAAACTTGATACCTCTTACCCCTCCATGACTGTAATAACTGACGATGGATTTAACTTGATGCTCTCTCCATAAGCGCTCAATTAACTGGGGCATTGTGGGTTTATTTGCTGCCACTTGTTCAATCGCTCGGCGCATTATTTCTTCGCCTGGAAGTCCATCGCGTTCGACCCGTTCAAGCTGATTACGAGTCATAGCTTTCTGCTTACTCTCCCAACTACTTTGGACTGGGGTTAGCTGAAATTCTCGTTCTAGCAGTCGGGCGGAGTGTTCCGAATGGGCGTAATTATTCCAGGTACGGATGGAAAGACCATCTAGGTTATTAACCCTAGATGCAACGATGTGGGTGTGGTCGTGTTCTTTGTCAGAGTGCCGCGCTATAAAGAAGTCATAAGCTGGTAATTCTGATTCTATAAATTCATCAACTAGCTGGTTCAGTTTGGTGTCAGCTATCCTTTTATCTGGCTGTTTGACTTGGGATTCATCGCCTTTTAGCTTCGACAGTACAATGACATTAGCAAAGTGCCGTTGGGATAGATTAGCTAATTCGTCATCATTGAGAGTTCTGTCAGTCTGAGGTACACTAAGCATTAGGTGATAACATGGGTCTTTTAGTTGGGGGTTAAGATGGGCTGATAGGGTAAACTGTTCTACCAGTTCATTAGTGCTTTTACCGTACATATTTCCGCCAATAATTTTGGCTTTCTCTTTCTCAAGCACATATTTAGTAGTGCCACGGAATGATTTGTTAGCTTTGACTTTGGTAATCATTGCGCTGCACCTCTTCCGTAGGTTGAGTGAGTAATTGGCGAGTCTGTTCTAAAAGTGCGGTCAGTTCTTCAAGAGTTTTCAGATATGATTTCACTTCATTACTCAGAGGTTGGCTACCAATTTTCACAGCTTCGTTAATAGCCCTAGTCTGCTGATTCAGGTTGTTGCCAATCTTCTTTAGCTCGTAGATAGCCTGTCGGTTAACTTCGGGAATGACTAACTTAGGATGTGGTAAAGGATAGTCAAATAATCTCGCTCTAATATAGTCACTTTGCACCACTCCACTACACCGTTGCTCTAGTCTAGCTTTCTCGGCATAGCTAGCCCTAAACGTGATGGTTACTTCTCGCTTTTCATCTGGTGCTACTGACCGATTGGTTAATGTGTCAGCTAATTGATTACTGAGATTGGTACGGGGGTCTGGCTGCATAAATAGTTAGGCGTTCATTTATCTACTTATTCATTTTTAACCGGGTTATTCGCTGTAGCTGCTATGGCGCGGAGCGCCGAGCAGGTAGGCGAATAACCTGGAACTCTCTTTTATTCACCCCTTGAAAAGACTTGTTTAAAGGGGGTTTGGGGGACACCCCCAACAAGCAAACACGCCGCTTTTGCGAAGCAAAAGTAGCACCGAAGGTGCGTTACGGCGTATTGCTTGCCTCACCCCCCCACGACAGGACTAGGGTAAACCAGAACCAGGGGGCACAACGGGAGGCTGGGGGAGTAAGAGACTTTGGCGAACCACGAGTGGCTGTCTGCAATTACCTCGGTGTAACCGAGGGCAGGGTCTGTTTAACAATGCTGCCAACAGCCTTTGATACTAAGAATGTTGATTCATGGGTAACTGCTTTTTTAGACTAGTCTACCTCACGAGGATACAAACCCTTTTTTGTTGATATTTGTCACATCACGACAAGAAACTTAAACTTTTTCTGACCACGACTTTTTTACAATGGAATAATTTATTACTAATGCTGAATATGTCGCGCAAACCGAAAGCTGTCCCTTTATCAAAAATAGAAGATATTCAAACCAGTCTTAAACAGAAAGCCGCGACTCCTAAAACTATCAGCCTGTCAGATTTAGTTCTCAGTTTGGCTAAACCTATTCAAGATATGTTAGACGCTGGCTACTCCTATGACGATGTTTCTGATGTGTTTAAAGGTCATGGGGTAGAACTAGCGGCCAGTGGTCTGAAGAGTTTTCATAAAAAAGCTTCAACAATAACGGAGAATAGTTCGAGTAATGAATCATCAGATAAAGCGGTTGATGAATCAGTTAATTCTGACTCCGAGCCAGAATTAACTGATTCATCAACCTCAACTAATGATGACATTCCACCAGTAAAGCCGGATAGTTCATCACAGAATAGTAGTGAACCATCCGACTCATCACCATCTCAAACTACGAAACGCAAAAAAACAACACCTAAGACTTCTGCCCAATTTAATATCACCGATAGGAGTGAAATATGAAACGCATCGTGATGATACTGGGGGCAAGGGTGGTACAGGTAAGACTGCCTTTACTCGCTTACTGCTGGATGTAATGCACAATAAAAGCATTAATTATCTAGCTTATGATGCAGATACAGAGAATCCAGAACTGTACGAATACTATCAAAACTTTGGCTCAGGGGTAAGGCTGCTGAACTTCCTGGAGGTGGCAGAGGCGAAACGCTTCTTTACGGAAATTAAAGCGGAATCACCCGACTCAATAATAGTAGATATGCCGGGGGCATCAAGCAATAAAACTAGGGAGATTATCAGTAAGTTTGGGCTATTCAAGATTGCAGGTGATTTGGGTTATCGGGTAACGCTAGTGACTGTGCTTAACCTTGGGTACTCAGTCATCACTAGCTTAAAAACTATGGCTGAGTTCTGTAGCGATAAGGCAGATTATGTAGTGGTAAAAAATCTCTGCTGGGATAAAGGTTCAGGTTTTCAGCGCTGGGAGAATAGCAAAACATCGGCAGCTATAGCCGAACTAAAAGGTATAGAAATAGAAATGCCAGAGCTAGACTACTCGACCTTTGACACGTTGACAGAGAAAGGTCTACCTTACTCGGCTGCTACTGAAGAGAATGGATTTCCTTTTGGGGATTACCTATTGGTCAGTGGGTTTTTAGATCAGGCTAAACCAGAGCTTGAAAAAGCTGGGCTTATCTAGGGTTACAACAACTATCAGTTATACCAGATGCTTTAGAGAAGGCTACAACATCAAAACAGACAAAAGTTACTGCGTCTACTTCTCGTCGAGGTCAGAAGAAAACTAATGAGCAACAACAATAATGGCAACGGCAATCACAGCAATCCTTACTCTGAAACTGCCGATTTAGTTGAGAGCAGTGAACTGGGTGAGGTGAAGATAGCACTGGGGAGATTATATAGAGAGTTTGAAAGTTTTAAGCATCACAGAAAACTGAACGCGAAAGAGATAGGCAGAGTTACAAGCATGGGCGCAAACGAATTTAATTCAGAATCAACTCCTCAGCAAAGCGATGGTGACAATCGAGATGCTGACGACCGAATTGAAGAATCAGAATCTCTCCTCGAACGAGTACGAGCAGAGCAACGAGAATTTTCGGCAAGAATTAACTCCCTTACTAACGCAGTTAAAGAATACGCCCAAGTCCTCAGCGACATTAGAGAGCTTAGAGTTCAAAGGGCTAAAGAGCGAGATAACAGAATTAAAGCAGAACTGGAATCAACTGTTGAATCACACGAAGAACTTGACTACGGTTATTCAGGAGTTGAAGAACAGCCCTCCCCCCCAACCCATCACCATAGAGAAAGAGGTTTATCGCGCTGAACCCATAAGTAAATATGGGACGATGGGTTGTTTACTGCATTATTTACTTTGTTGATTTTCCTTGGATTCAATCAATTTATTCCGGTAAATATCTCGAACGATATCGACATCTATTTGAGAGCAATTTTGCAGCGTACAGATTATAGTAATGCCAAGCTACAACGGGTAGAAAAGCGTTTGGGGACTGACCGAAATCGAAGATGAAGGGCAAGATATAGCGATTGGGGCAAACAAGCTTAAGGTAATACTTGCCCCAATCATACAAATAATTAGAGATAAGAATCTACAAGTTTACCTTGAGTTGACCACTTCTCATCAAGAAGTCTGCAAGCAACATAGACAACTTTTTGACTTCTTTACGCTTGCGTTTTCCATTTATCCCCCAGCAACGGACAGTGAAATCACTTTGATAACCCAAGACAAGAGCAAGCTCGTCGTAAGTTAACTGCCACTTTTTCTTAAACTCAATTGGGTGCATAGATGTAAATCCATTACTAGGATTCAGGCTTTTGATGTCTTGATATCTTTGAACTAAGTGCTTTCTTAATGGCTTTTTGAGATTGCAGTAAGATTAAAAAACGGTAAAGCCTAACTTCTCACTACCGTTCAATTGCTTGGATTCTATAAGTTGTGCAATCGCACACCTTAAATAGCGAACACTAGGTTTCTCTTCGCCCCACTTTCGGCTATTTCTAATCGCAGCAAAGCTGACTGGTGTTGTCACGGCTGAAGTAACAATGTTTAAAATCTGCTCTTTATCAGCCTCAGAAATGCTGACGAATTCTAGCTCTGCAATTTCAACGTCTTGGGTAGGCTTTGAGAAAATAGACTCCAGTTTATTAACTGCGTCATCTGGTGCAATTTTCTCTCCTCTGGGCATAACTGCTGGCTGGTGATGCTGCACCAGTTCCGGGAAGAATTTGAGTAATGTTCTTGCTGGATCTGGCTGACCATTTCCTGGGTGTAACTCTATCTTTAGCCAGTCTGGAATCATGCCGAGATTGCCACCGTTAACAGGTTCAGCAAAGTTATTAGGGTTGGCTTTGAAATATTCGCCACTGGCAACATTAATTTTTCGCAATCCACCAGCGCTGACAGACTGAGCTACACACCCAATGAAGTTAACTGATTGCTTAAAGGTATCTGCTAGTCCTGCTGTGGCCTTGCCAACCACAGAAGTTAAGTTAGAGCCATGCAACACATGATTAATGTACCGCCAGACTTAGCGAAGCGACTCAGCAGATATTGGATAGCCCAAGTGCGATCGCTCTCATCAAGTAAGGACAGCAACCGCATTGCCTCATCAATCACAAGAAGTAAGTTTTGTGGGAGTAAGGTTCACTTGCATCTAAGCCTTTAAGAAATTTAAGCAAGTCACGGGCGACTAATTTATCTGCCCCGTCCGCATCTTTTTCCGGGTATTTAAGAGCAGAAATTAGATTACAACTAAAGGGGTAAACGTCCACCCCGGCTGTAAAGTATTGGGTATTTAATCCCGAATCTAATGCTAGAGATAATGTTGCCAAGATTGCTGCTAAGGTTCCCTTGCCACCTCGCTGAGTGCCAGCGATCGCTATCACCTGGGAACTCATCATGTCTTCTATTTGGAAACCACTTGAGTTAAAGCTGCGATGAGTGCGTTTGCTCTATTCGCCAGAGGGAGATGAGTTATAGTCTCTGGTACAAGCCCATTAGCTGATGGCTGTAACTCCTCCGGTTTAGAAAGAGAAACCGCTTGTGAGTGTCCCGAATATCTATCTGTGGTGAAGTTAATTGCTTAATATCTACCGTGGGTGGTAACTGGGTTTGAGCCTGTGCGATAGCATTATTCAGACCGATTCACCCGACTGTCAATGGTCACATCCTGTAAATGGAGAGCCATGCTTTGATAAGTCGGTAGCTGACGACCCTTAAGCTTGCCAAACCAGCCAAACATCCAGCGATAAGCATAAAAACGTTTTTCCTGGTTCAACTTGGGTTAAATACTGCCCAATATTTTCAAATTCAGCTAGAAGAAAGGCGTACTC
>NZ_WWFG01000017.1 GCF_026127265.1 Nostoc sp. KVJ3 | reverse complement strand
GGGAAGATTTTGAGAGCATTTCTACCAATACTTTTGCTTTCTCAACCTGCTTCACTTGGGCTGCTCGTCTTGCTAAAGACTTCAGTTCTTCATCAGGTAGGCGTTTGGTCAATTGCTTGAGGGAGTCAGCCAAAGCACCAGGGGATGAACCAGCACGCATCAGCAAATTAGTGCGGGAGAGTCTGTCTAGCTTGTCCTCTGAAGAACGTAGGTACTCGCTCAAGTCCTGGTAAAGTTTCTCCTCGCCTGCTGCTGGGTAACGGTAATTGTGGTGGCGAAGCGTTTGGGCAGTTTAACATCTACTAGGCGCGGGGTATTTCGCACCATGACTTCCCGCATCAGGGAGCGCAACTTTTCGGGATTTTTAGGGACTCGCCCATTCCTGGAATCGACATATTCTTTTTTTAAAAGCGGCTTCTGTTTGTAGCAGTCCCGGTTTGAGGAGGGTCAGCAGATTAAACAGTTCAATAAGGGAGTTCTGCACTGGCGTAGCAGTGAGCATGAGGAATAACCGCTTATTGAGGGCATTGACCAGTTTCCAGTTTAGGGTAGTGCGATTTTTCAGGTGGTGGGCTTCATCGACAACTACCAAGTCCCAAGTGCGACTGGTGACGTGGGGATAATGTTTAGCAGATTTAGCCGTGTTTAATGAAGCGATAATTCGCGGATTATTCGTCCAGAATTCGTCTATCGGTTGTTGTGGATCGCGGTTATCTGTGGTGATAGTAGCAATATCAAATTTGTCACTTAACTCTGATTGCCACTGGGAAACTAGGGATGCAGGAGTTAACACCAGCATGGACTGTACCATACCCTTGCTAAGTACTCGGCTATGATTAGTCCCGCCTCAATGGTTTTGCCCAATCCGACTTCATCGGCTAGTAATGCGCGTCCACCCAGTTGTCTAAGTACTTTTCGGGCTGTTTCAATCTGATACCAGTATTTTGTCAATAGCAGTTAGTGTGGGCAGGCAAATTAGCTGATCGTAGTCTGCCATTACCGAGAGGTTGAACAGGTTTAAACGCGCCTCGTAGAAGTTAATCGGGTCGTATTTACCAGCTTTCAGGGCTGACTTGGCAGTGTCAAATAAATTTGAATATAGTTTGTCTCCATGATGCATCCCTACCAGCTACTTTTGACCACTCCGCAGACACCTAACAGCTATTTTCCCGCATAGTGAGACTGTTAAATCTACATACGGTGAAGTTATATAAAATCTACTGGAATTTCTATCCAAAAATAAACTTTTCACCAGATACACGTAAACTGGAAACTAAAACCGAGCCGGTTGACCAAAGATCATCGTATCTTCTAGGAATAATGCCAGTGTCAACTACTGACCCTCTTTGCCGCATTATCGCCCTGTTTAACCAAGCGGGTGGTGTCGCCCAATCAACACTAACCCAAAATTTGGGATACCACTTAGCACGACGAAAACATCGCGTTCTCCTCATCGACGTAGACCCCCAAGCGTCCTTGACCAAATTCATGGGGTTAGTGCCATCTCAGTTACAAAAAACCGTTGCTGATGCCATTATCGACGAGCAGCCCTTACCGATTCATGAGGGCATTCACGGCATGGACTTGGTTCCAGCAAGCCGAGTCTTAAGTGGAGCAGAAATGCAGTTAGTCAGTGCTGCGATGCGCGAGTTGCGCCTTAAGGAAGCCATTGAATCTGTTCTAAATGAATACGACTTCATTCTTATAGATTGTCCCCCCAGCTTAGGATTGCTTTCCTATATCGCCTTAGTCGCGGCCACACACGTACTCGTCCCCGTCGAAACCCATATAAAAGCCTTTGAGGGAACAGACGAGCTTTTACAAACTATCACCCACGTAAAAACAAAGCCAACCGCAAAATCCAAATAGCCGGGTTTATTCCCACGCGGTATGCCAACCAGAACTCAGCCGACAAACGAGCATTAGCAGCTATCCAATCTCAACTTTCCGCTTGGGGTCGGATTTTCCCACCCATCCCCAGAGCTACCGCTTTTGTCGATGCGTCAGAAGAACGTGCGCCTCTAGCAGTATTTGACCCGAAACATTCTGTAGTCGCTATCCTTGAAGAAATCGCCAAGGCTTTGGAGGCTTTATGATCCGACGCAAACAAACAGACAAACCCTTTGGAGGTCAAATTACAACTCCGCCCCCTGCACCTTGGTTATCCTCCCCAGATGCCGAGTTGCCTTATGCTACTGAAACTACTATCAAACTTTCAGATATAGTTCTGCCCCAACACCAGCCCCGACGATATTTTGACCCACAAGCATTAAAAGAATTAGTCTCGTCAGTCAAGCAGCATGGCATTCTCCAACCTCTGTTGGTGCGTCCAATTGTGGAGGGAAATACGAATTAGTAGCAGGAGAACGACGTTATAGGGCAGGCATGAAGCCAAACTTGAAGTCGCGCCTGTGGTTGTGCGTGAGCTATCTGATGACCAAGCGTTTCAGTTGGCTTTGATTGAAAACCTACAACGATCAGACCTTAACCCTGTTGAAGAAACTGAAGGGATCTTGCACCTGTTGGGAATCCGGCTGCATTGCGATGTAGAAGCCGTCAAATCCTTGCTGTATCGAATGAAAAACGCTCACAGTAAGGGGGAACAGCCGTCAAAATCCTCATTAAATGAATCTAGGAAAAACGTTTTTCCTAACTCAGATAATCCACAAACTGAGGACAACATTTCTGAGCATTTAGCCGAGAAAAATGAATCTAGTAAAAACGTTTTTCCTAACCCCGATAATCCACAATCTCTTGACGACGTTTCTGACCAGTTAGCCGATGAAACTGAATCTAGTAAAAACGTTTCTCCTAACCAGATGAAGAACAATCAAACACGGTACAACAGGTGTTTGAGAGTTTGGGACTCATGAATTGGCTGTCGTTCATTACCACACGCTTACCTTTGCTAAATCTGCCGAAGAAATTTTAATGGCACTGCGTTCTGGTCAACTGGAATACACCAAAGCACAAGTCTTGGCGCGGGTAAGGAATAATGAAATCCGAAAAAAACTTTTGTCCGAAGCGATCGCTAACGATTGGTCTTTAAGCCAAATCAAAGAAAAAATCACAGCTTGGACGGATGATGAACAAGCATCGTCATCTAAAGCATCTAACCAAATACCAGACCGCCTTCAAAATATCACCCAGCGTATTAAAAAGCGTCAGTTATGGAAAGAAACCTAGCAAGCAAAAGCAGCTAGTAAACCTTTTAAACAAGCTCGAAGCCTTACTAGGGATGAGTGACTTTAGGGAAATTGTCAGGTAATCTCTACTTTTAGAGTCTTTTTACCTTTGATTCATGATTGGGTGCGAGGGGAGAAACAGAGATGGCATCAGATTCACAGATTCGAGCATTACTCAAAGCTTGGTTAGATTACATCCATGTTGAAAATTTGAGTAATGCCAAAGTAGAAGCTGACGATTCTACTCAACCGAACATCTGGGACTCTCTCGTAAATCTGGTAGGCGATAAATTATTAATAGACGAGTCTTTATTTAAAAAACTAAAGCAACCATTTAAAAGTGCAAAGAACTTTGAGCAAACAAAATTACCATCAATTGCTGTAGCTTTCCCGCAGCTTTATGTAGTTGAATCGAATCGCCGTCAATTTCGCCCGTTGTTCACTATCAACATTTCTCCAATATTCGAGGCAATTATCGCAGTAGCGGATGGAATTTAACTGAATATGAGTTTCAGCCTGTTATTCCTAATTTGATGCAGTGGTACGGGCTAGAGGAAGAAGCGGCTGAGTCCTTAGTCACAAGGGAAGGGTTGAGAGTTTTTCTCGAAACTACTTTCAATCGTCCCTTTAAAACGCTACAAGATTTTATGGGACTGATTGAAATACCGCCGTTTCCTGTGCGGTCAAAACTTCTCCCTTATCTATTGGATTTTGACTACGCTGCTTTTAATTACAACCTCAAAAAAGATTTTCAGAAAATTAGCGACCAGAATTACTTTCAGTGGTCAAGACCAGGACATCCGGCTTACGAAATCTGTTTGGGCAACCAAAAGCACCTCAACATGAAGTACTTTTTTTGGGTGCTTTTCCCAACTCCCAGGCGGATGACTATCAAGCACTTGCTCTCAAACATTCTAAGGATCAACCTGTTACTGCTGTGATTGGCCCACCGGGGAATGGCAAGACGACGCTGTTACTGCATAAGATAGCCCAGCAAGTGGTACATCGAGCAGTGGAATTAGCAACAACGGGTCAAGATAAAAGTAACCTAACTGTGGTAACAAGCACTAACAAATTTGCTGTAAATAACGTTGAGAAAATCTTAGCCAACAACTTGACCTCTGACCGTTTCTACTTATCAGGAGGTTCTAGGGATTTAGTTGAGAGCCAAGTGTTACCTAGTTTTGCAAACTGCACTCGACTGGTTAGCCAAAGAAACATTTAAATTAGATGAATGGGAGTCAGCAAAGCAACAGTTGTTAGCTGGTGTTCAGCAAATAGAATCTCACTCTAAGCAAGACGAGCATGATCTTCAACAGAAAAAAGCTGATGAGCAGTTATTAGAGGAGCTATGCCACGATATACAATTGCTCTCAGTGGCGATAAAGACTTCTGCATTTGAGTCTTCGTCACCATTAGAATTTGACCGCGACTACAATAAGTTCCCCCTAGAAGCTTACCAGCAGATAGGACAACATCTTGACAGTGCTAGGCGTTCTTTACCGAGAGAAGATTACAGGCAGAATAAGAGTAGAAATACCAACTGGTTGTCCAGATTTTGCAGACGATTAAACGATTCTGGCAGTTGATAACCAAAAGCAGCCCACGTCATATTCTCAAACGCTTGCACAAACAGATAGAGATGCCTGTGTTAGCGACCCTGGCCACCCCATTTCAATTTCAAATCCCACTAACAACTGAATCTCTCATCGCCGCCCAGCAGAGTGTTGACCAGCTTATTGCAGAAGCATTGAACTGGCAGCAACAACAGAATGGTATTGACAGCACACAACAGCAGATTGAGTCAAGAAAGCAGCAACTCAAAGACCTGATTACTCGCCGTTCTCAAATCGAAAACCGACACGCTACTTATCCCACCAAAGATTTTTACAGTCGCTTCTACACCGAATTGCACTCGCTGCAAGTAGAGTTATTTGAGTGGTCTTGGCAATTTCAGCAACAAGAAGCTCTGCGACGGAAAGATGAGGTGATAGCTTCCATAAGGACTTACATTGCATTATTGAATGGCGAATGGGATGCTTACCGTCAGTTAAGTCATAATTGGAGAAACATTTATCGGGATATCAGCCTGTTATTTCCGGTGTTTCTTTGCACTTTGCACTCCATCCGCAATTTGTTACCCTATCCCGATAGTGGCTGTATTGATCAAGTAATTGTAGATGAAGCGGGTCAGATTCCACCGCATCAAGTTTTCCCCGTTTTAGTGAGGTGTAATCGGGCTTTGATTGTTGGCGATCCATTGCAATTGGAGCCGGTTGTTAATTTAAGTGACCAGAAGAAAGATGAATATCGCAGCAAGTCGTTTCTAAACAGGGGCTAACAGATGTAGATTATGACCGCTACAGCCCCACAGCAACAACAGCTTATCACCGAGCAGCTGGGGAATCAGGGCAACCGCAAGATATTGGTCAGGGCATTATCCTTAAATATCATTACCGTTGCGTTCCGGTAATTGCTGATTTTTGCGATCGCTTGTGCAACTACGGGATGGTCATTAAAACTGAGCCTCAAGTTTCTCGGTTGGGTGCTAACCTGATTGCAAGTCATGTCGAAGGTCAACTAGAGAACCATGTTAATTGGGCGGAAGTTGATGCAGTAGAAGCGTTGATTGAAGAGTTGTTAGCGGCGGGTTATCGCTTAAATTCTCCTGACTCTGACAACACGATTGGCGTGATTTCACCTTACCGTCGTCAAGTAGATGCGCTGACTCAACGTTTAAAATCTCGTTGGTCAGATTTTTCCCCAAGAGCATTGGCACAGTTCACACGTTCCAAGGTGGACAGAAATCAGTGATAATTTTCTCGACTCGCCAATACTCTGCAACTGATAGTCTCTGGTTTATTAATCGGCGACCTAATTTACTGAATGTTGCTGTGAGCAGAGCGCGAGAACTGTTTATCCTGGTGGGGAATTTGGCACGAATCTCTGAAGGGGGGCATACCAGAGAGTTGGTGGAGTATATTAGGGAATTTGGGGAGATGCGATAATTTGAATCAATGACTTCCTGGCTTAGGCATCCATGTAGTGCTACTGCTACAGGGACGGCAACGGGTTTTGAGAACGGCATGAGTTAAGTTTGTTGCTCATCTGATTACGGCAATAACAGATCCCAGTAGTTAGTACCGTGGTAATATACCTTCTGGATCAAGCTGTTGGTAATACTCATTAGGTTGAAAGTATAACAACCGCGCCCCATCAGCGGCTAGCTGCTGCTGTTGGGTATATGCTCGGTAAACTAGTGGTTCTTTTCCTAAGTGCCAATAAGAATGAGGTTTGCTCAGTAGCTGTTTCTAGTGCTTCACTTGTGAGTCTGTTTTCGCTTTGTCTAGAATACTCCAATCAATCCAAGCATTGGGATCTTGTTCGACCTGTGCCTCTAATTCTTTCACACTTTGTTTTTGAGATTCCGAAACTGACAGTTTCGTTGTAGCCACGATTTCCTCTGGTAAAGCTAACAGGGAAAACTCGACACGTTCACTTTTTTTAGTGATTTGTTCCTCGTAAAACATATCTTCTAATTCTGCATCAACTTTACCAATGATATGAATGTGACCTTGAGCATCTGTTTCTAGCAAAACTCCATAATCAGTTTGGTAGACACCTAAATGAAAAGCATTACAGCCAATTTGCATTGCTAATTCTGATATTCTTGGAAGGGATACGCCCTAGCTCGACGGCATAAAAGTTCAGCAGGCGAAGTCTTAATTATTGTCCATCCTAATTTCCCAACGAACAAACCAACAATCCATAAGTCCCATTCTGTCATATAAGGACGATCTCGTAAGTCTGCATCTGACAGAAGCTGTGGAGGCAAAGGGATACGATGACAATTTTCCTGTTGAAAATCTGAGTTAGAGCTAGTTCAATCGCATCTAAACTGTTACAAAGAACACAAGTTGTATAATTCCAGTAATTGAATTTCATAAGCATCCTTATGCATTAGAAGAAACGATAAAGAATTTTCTACCCCATTATGAATGAAATGTTTGGTACGAATTATTTCCTGAGAGGTGACGTAGATTAATCATTGAAAATATTAATCTGGTTAATTTAATTTATTATAGTTTTGTTGGGCGGCCTTGCTTAATATAGTAAAAATGAAGAGTGGGAATTCGGATTGGAGTAATTGTTGAGCAGCTTTGGCTACATTTTCAGTATCAAAAGAAACACAGCTAAAAATAAATCCACAGTGTTCAGCTACTGCAAGCTCACGACGTATCTGGCTCTTTAATTTCTTCAGATCATCCAATTCTCTTTGACGTGTACTACCTTTAGCAACATTGATTAACCAGTATTGTTTCGTTTTCACCTCTGCTAAAGAACCAATCCTCTCACCTTTAATAGTGTGTGCTGCCCCAATTGGTGTAATAATCCCATCATAGAAAGCAGGGACTCCAGCAGGAGTTACTACCAAAAAATCACCTAGAGAACCAGTGACATAATCAGCATAAACACTATGAGTTCCACCTTCACTATTTTGTCCCCCTAAATGTTTTGTCAGCACAACATCAAAGCAGCCTTCTTCTTCTCCTTCTTCCGTCAAAATTTCAGCCCGCAAAAGATCTTCGTAGGTTATATTTCCATACGTAAGTTGTTTCTTCAATGTTTCTGTCTGTTTTTCAGTTAGTTTTGAAACTATTTCGTACTCTCTTTGACTCTGGTAATGTGTACCTGTGAGTGGATTCTTTCGCTACATCTTCGATTGTTGGAGCATTTGCAGGCTGCTCAAGAAATTTGTGAATATGTTCTTCCCATAGTTTTTCGAGTTGTGCGGGTAACTCAAGTATGATGTCTGGATCTATCCAAGGAAATGGAATTGGAACTGGTTCTGTTTTTTGAAGTCGTTTTTGAAACTCAACAAACTTGATGGTAGTTCCTCAGTACTGATATCAGTGGTTGTGTTAGTTAAAGTTTTATCTCTGTATGTGCCACTATCATTAGCCAAAAGTCCTTTTGTCACTGTTCCCTTCAAGCTGGTGATATTAATACTTCCCTCATGCGTTTGAATATCATTGGTAGCAACATTGCCACTAGCTACAACGTATACATCATTACTGCCTGTGATTTTACCAACAGTAGTAATAGAGCCAGAACTGCTATTCAAGCCAACGGCTCCCTTGCTTGATATAATTTCGGGAATAGTAATATTGCCGTCTGCTACAACATATACATCCCGATCAGCATTAATAATATTGTTAACAGTAACAGAACCAGAACTGCTGTTTAAGCTAACTTGTCCATGACTTGATGTTATTTTACGGGTAGTCACGTCGTAACCTGCTACTATAGATACATTATATTTACCAGTAGTATCACCTTGAATATTGACACCTCCAGAACTAAGAATTGTTAATTGATTTGCATTGATGCTACCAGTATTTACATTACCGTTAGTTTGATCTTCAAGGTTAGTATTTCCGTATAGAAAAATGCTGACTTTACCTGAGCCATTGGCAGACAAATTCGCTGTGGAGATGTCACTAGCAGCTTTCAAAGTGATATCATCCGCATTGCCACTAGTGGTGATGTCTTTGGTAGTAACAGAACCTAGATTGCTAGTCAGGCTAACAGCGCCACTATTAGCAAGAACAGTACCAGTGCTGAGATTTTGGGAAGCAGTAACAGTAGTACTGCCACCACTGGTAATATCAATAGTCGCCACCGTCCCCTGCTGACTAGTTACTTTTACTGCCCCATTGTTGGAAGTGAGACTATTAGTGGTAATGTTCTGGTTAGCTGAAATAGCGATATTGCCTTTGGTGGTGATATCACCTTCAGCAATAAAAGTTTTAGCACTATTAACTGTCAAGTCCTTAAGACTAGCATTACCACCAACTGCATTATTGAAAGTAATATTGCCCAAACCTCCTGTCAGACTAAGGGATGAAGCACCTGCACTGTTACTATCGACAGTATTTTTGAAGGTGATATCGCCGCCCTTGGAAGTAGCAGTAGATTTAGCAGAGTTAAAAGTGTAAGCACCCGTACTGCTATTGAGGATTGTGGGGCCATCAAAAGTAATATTGCCGCCTTTGGTGACAACATTGGAGCCAGTGAGATTAATCTTAAGTCCCTGCAAGAGGACAGAACTACCTTGAGTGGAAATATTGCCTACAGTAATGCCATCTTTGGGTGTTGCTGTTGTAGAAATGGGGTTAAGGAGGAACTGGCGATATTGTCCAGAGATGTTGCCATATCCAAGGATTTGCCCTTTATTATTGATGGCTGTAGCCTCTGATAAAGTCCAGCCTGAGTCTTGTGGAATCAAGCTGTTGAGGTCTGTCATTTTGCCATTGGTGTAGAGGAAAGGGTGATCAAAATTATAATTAAAATTATAATCACTGCTGGAGTCACCAATGATTTGACCAGCATCATTGATGGCGTTAGCACGACTGTATTGCAAGCCAGGGAGAGTGCCGAGGTCAGTCATCTGTCCCTGACTGTAGAGGAAAGCGTGTTGCGAGTTATTACCAGTGTTGGAATTGCCAATGACTTGACCAGAATTATTAATATCTGTGGCAGTGCTGAAGTCGCCTCCGGGCAAAGTGCCCAGTCCAGTCATATTGCCATTACTGTAGATGAAAGCTTGTCCTGATGATGTGTAGTAACCGCTATGATAAATGTGACCAGGTTCATTTCCATAACCGCCACCACTAACGTAAACAGAAGTATCGTGAAATACTTGTTGTTGAGAACCACCAACTATTTGACCAAGGTTATTGATGCTTGTAGCATTGCTGTAAATACTTGTAGCATTGCTGTCAATGCCATTCGGTAAAGTACCCAGATCACTCATATTTCCATTCTGATAGAGGAAAGCGTGATATTCTGGGTAAGATAGAGTAAGGCTTCCATCAAAAATCACTTGATAGTATATGGAAGTACTGGAAGTACCTACAATTTGACCAGAATTATTGATAGCTCCAAGATAGCTGTCACTGCCTCCAGGCAAAGTGCCGAGGTCGGTCATCTTGCCATCACTGTAGAGAAAAGTGTGTTGCGTCGTATTGATATAAGATTCACCCACAACTTGACCAGAATTATTGATGCCTGTGGCATAGCTGTAACTGGCTCCAGGCAAAGTGCCGAGGTCGGTCATTTTGCCATCACTGTAGAGAAAAACATGATATTGTGAATTATCACTGCTGATAGAACCACCAACAATTTGACCAGAGTCATTGATAGCCGCAGCATAGTTATTACTGCCTCCAAGTAGAGTGGTAAGGTCAGTGACACTGTAACCAGTATCAGTCGAACTTTGTGAATCGCTCAATCCAGATTGCAAACTGAGTCCAGGACTATTGTCAAGAGCAGTATTCTTGAGGGTGATATTGCCAGATTTAATACTGCCTTTTGTTTGCACTTTTAGAGAAGACCCGATGTAATCACCGAATTGAAGATTATTGGATGCTGAGATTTGGACATTTGTGGTGACATCAGTGCCAGTAAAAATAATTTGCTCACCAAGGTTAGTTTGAAATACTTCACCTTCACCATCGCCAGTCAGAGAAAAGCTTTCTGGATTTCCATTAGCATCTTGTAGAGTTAACTGGAAATTTTGATGATTATCGAAATTACCAAACTTTCCCTTTAATACTGGACTAGGATTTAAAAGAGAATCGTTACTATTAATTCCAACTAGGGACAGATTTTTCCCACTTCCAGTAAGTTGGTCTAAACCAGTCGTCGGATTGTTCGGAAGTGATTGAGATGCAAGAGATGTAGAAACAACTGATTGATTAAATAACGGTAAACTATCAGAGATAGTACTAACAGAATTACTGTAGTTAGTAAGAGTTTCCAGATTAGAGCCAATCAGACCAGAAGCACTACTTGTTGTAGATGTTTTTTGCAACCCTATTAATGACGAATTATTATCTGAAGCACTGCTGAAAGATGTTCCTGTCAGAGAAGATGGTAATAACCCTCCTTGAGATGAAGAGCTATCAGTGGGGAGAATCAGATCAGAAATTGGCATAAATTATATCTTTTTAATAAGAAATTATTGTGACGAAAAACGGAGCCGGATAATTATCTATTGAGAGTTTTTTATTTGCTCCCATAAGCCGAAAAATTCCCAAAAAAAATGCTAAATCAAGGTTTTCAGCTTTTGGGTGCATTGATTTAGTAGATAGAGTACTAAAGAGCCATTTGATTAATTAAGAGTTGAATAAATGCTTGCTCTCAGAAAACAAATATCTTTGATGAAGATAGTTGAGGTAAAAAATGATTTCGGAATTCTCAAGTTTTAAGGATTGGAACGAACTCAACACTTCTAGATATTCATCAAACCTCGAATCTTTGAATAATGCAGGTACTTGAGTTGAAGATAAGATAATATTTCCGTTTCAGTCTACCGAAGCTTTACGGAATTTATTGCTGGCTTGTTTTTAGGTAAAATTCTGGCTTGACAAGTGAATTTATAGTTAGATTAAAGTTTTTATATGTTTTAGATGTTTTTTCGGAAAAGAATTTACAAGATTTATCTAGCTGGCATTGACTGATTTATTTCTGACTGTAGAGCAGAAAATTGGTTAAGCATTCCAGCAGTCCGAAGTTTGTCCAGTACGTAAAGCACTGCCAATTGCTGTTCTACAAACAACGGGGCAGACAAAGGAATTGCATCAATTTTCGCTTGCAGTAAAGATGTACTTTGACTTCCAGCCTGTGCTAGTTGGTGAGGGGAAGAATCAGAAGTTTCGGGATGAGCAAGTCCTACCCATCTTGTTAGCTCGGCTGCAACATTTTTTGCCTCACCTCCAGACTGTTGAACGATTTGCTTCCAAAATATCCGCACAATTTGACGAGCATGATCTTCTAAAGTGCAAGCTTCATCAGATTTATATAAGGCGCTGACTATTCTGGCTTGGGCTAAGTTGAGCGGCATTCCTAGCTCTTTTTGAGAGTGCTGAAGAAAAAAAGCGTCTTCTCCGTGTTGCTGAAGTGTGACTGGTGCGAGTTTCCACAAATCCCAACTTTGCTTGAGCAGAAACCAATGTTGTTCTGTAATTTCACTTAGTGGCTGCATCGTGGCATGGTATTGAAAGCGTAAAAACATTTGCTTGAGTCTCTCGACTCTTCCGACGTAAGAGTCGGACAACTTCATCTGACTGGAGGAGAAATGATTGTAGAGGACGGTAGAATGTTGAACGTGAAGAAAACGAAACCCCACTATTGCTGCTAGAGTTAAATACTCCCGGTCTGCATCCAATTGAGTCTGTGGATAATTCCACACTTGTAACTCTTGCAAGCGCACTGCTGTAGAGCGACGAATTAGGAAGGCATGAAGAGGTTGCCAGTTATGCATTAGTCTCTGCATTCTTTCGTCGTCATTCTGTTGGAATGCGAAAGCAATTCTCAATTGACACTGCTCGTTTTGATAAAAGCACCATTGCCAATCACCATAGGCAATGTCAAAGTGACGATTTTGTTCTAATGCTGCTACTTGCAAGGCAATTTTTTGGGGTGTCAATTCATCTGAGCCAGAAAGCCATTGGATATAGTCACCAGTAGCTAAAGCTAATCCATGATTGTAAGCAGCACTCGCTCCTGGTTGCTGGCATTGAGTTAAGATTACACGTCCTTTAGTTGTGCTGGCAAATTGGCGACTAATTTCGCTCAAGTTCTCGGTCGAGTCGTGTTCAACAATAATAATTTCCAGATTCGGATAAATTTGTTGTTGGCAACTATGTAGACAGGCGGCAAATCTGCTGGCGTTATTACTAGAGATAATAATGGAAACTAGGGGGGCAGTGATTCCCTGGCTCTGATTTGGCTGGAAAGCGGGGAAAATGTATGACTTGAATTCTTCTACAGTAGTACGAAAGTGAGTTTCAATGGTTGGTCGCAAATGGCTGTAGCGGGCGTTGGCAGGGCGACGATAAAATTCTTCTAGGACTTGAAGCCCGTTTGCTAACCATGCAGTACAGTTAGATTGGGTAACGATGCTGTCAGGCAACCAGCGTTTGCGAACTAAATACTTGGGGATATGTACTGGAGTTCCGTGTGCAAACAGTCTTAAGTAAAACTCCCAGTCATGACAGCCTTTCAACTGTTCGTTTAATAAACCAACTGTTTGGAAGACTGATTTGGGTACGACGACTTGAGAGAGTGTGTGAATGAAGCATCGCCAAAGCATCGAAAGAATCAGGTCATCTGGATGGCTTGGACTGAGGCTCATTCGGTCGCCCTTGTGGTCAACACTTGTGATGGCGATATAGTTGCAGTAGCTGAGGACAGCAGTAGGTGTTTGTTTGAGAGTGTCAATTTGATGTTGCAGGTAATCTGGTAGCCATTGGTCGTCGCTATCGAGAAAGGCGATAAATTGCCCCAGCGCATTTTTAATGCCCAAATTTCTAGCGGCAGCAGCACCAGTATTAGTGGGTATTTGTAACAGTTTTACCTGTGGATAGTGTGTATGAATCCAATCAGCAGTCCCATCGGTGGAGCCGTCATCAATTACAATAATTTCGTAGTCAGTATAGGTTTGACAACAGACGCTATCGAGAGCGTATTTAAGATAATGTTTACGATTGTAAGTCGGAATGATAATCGAAACAGTGGTTGGTGAATTTAAAATCTGCTGAGGGGAGTTAGAGGTGTTCTGAGAGCGGTGTTTAGATTTAATAGTAAAATGAGCGACAACTTGCATAGATAGCTCATATTGGCTGTCTAACCCCCGCCTTTTGAGTGCGTTATTGATTGCTTTTTGAGACCAGCGAATCGGTTCAAACTGTTCGTTAGTCAAATTGCCAGAGTGACGGCGATAATAATAAAGAGGTTGAGGGATATGGTAAAAGTCGGTGACTTCAGACAGTTTTAGACACAAATCATACTCTTCGGCATAAGTAAAGTTCGGATCAATACCTCCCACTTGCTCGTAAACGGTGCGGCGTATTAAGCGGAAATGGAAGATCATAAAGTCAACAAGCAGCCGTTCTTTGGAATAGGGGATTTGGCAACGCTGCCCGATTCCATGCAGGTTTCCCTGTTCGTCCATTAGTTGATAGTCTGTGTAGACAAGTCCTACTTTGGGGTGATTATTCAGAATGGAAATTGTCTGTTCTAAGGCGGTGGGAGCCAGAATATCGTCACTGTCTACCCAACCGATATAATCTCCAGTGGTTGCTGCAACAGCCCCGTGGATAGCAGGGGCAATACCAGTATGTTTGGCAGCTATGACTCGGATGCGTTGATCTTGCTGGGCATACTCGGATGCAATTTCAACGGAGCGATCTGTAGAGCCATCGTCCCATATTAACAATTCCAAGTCCGACCAAGTTTGAGCCAGGACACTTTTAATTGCCGCAGCAAGGTAGTTTTCTCGATTGTAAACTGTGATGACGATAGAAACAGATTTTTTCATCAGTTAACGCCCAATTAGTAAATTCAGCTATGCTTTATCCGTTCAGGTAACATGATGAGTTTTTGACAGGAGTGCTGCTAAGAACTTTCAGTAGACCGAAAACTTCTGCGATCGCTAAAAAATAGTAGTGTATGATACCGTTTTTTTTTGAAATGTACAAAAGGGGATTGTGAGATGTGAATAATAAGATTTGCTTATAAATAAGCCCCGAAAATCAACCAAAATCAGCCAGATGGTAAACAAACTTCGCAGGCTACCCCATAGTTGCGGTCTACGGCTTGACGTAGAAATTCAAGCATCTGTTTGAGGGTAAATAAGTGAGAAAGAACTTGTCGAGAGCTTCTTTTTAAACGGCTAAGATAATGCCATACTAGATAAATCCAAATATTAATAATTAAAAACGCCAAAGCTACAAATAAAAGCCGAATAATGGGATTTTTAATAGTAGTTTTAATTCGGCACTGGTTTTTCATCCGATAGCTACTCTCAATCCCAAAACGAAGACGATAGTCATCATGTATCAGGTGTAAAGATAACTGTACTTTATAGACTGCGTAAATAAAAAACTCTCGCCCATGCGCTCGTCTTTTACCATTTTTATATGTACAAATTATCCATACATGAAAAGTGACTGAGCCATATTTATCGCTGTTTAAAGTATAAGTTGTTTTATAACTGCGCCTACCTCTAATTAATTGTCTAGTACCGCCATGTTTACCTCGAATAATTACTGGCATTTCAAAGGGGATATCAAGAGCTTGCAACCATCTGATGACTGGCACACAGAAGAATTCCCGGTCTAAATACAATCGTTCTATTTTTAGCTTCAAAGGCTCAATCAGAGCTAAAAGATAAGTAATAATTGCTACTAAAGTATTTTGTTGTTGAACAGCTTTAATAGCTAAGGTAAGTCGTTTATTCTTTTTAATTACATAGACAGTAGCGTAGGCATAAAAAGAACAAGTGCCACTTTTTGCTTGACTTCTATAAATGTATGGTGCTTCTGATGATGATGGTTCACCATAATATGGAATTAAGTTAAAATCGATAGCAATTTTGTATTTTCCTTTTTGAATACCATCTGGGAACCGACTTTGAAGTGCAGTATTTAAATCTGATTCCAGAGAGTTCAGGTCTGAATATTTCTCCAAATGATAACGAATATCGTTACTTGTGGGAACATTTTTTAATACTTTACTTGTGTTTTCTATGCTATCTCTTTGGGTGGCTGCCCTAATTAGAATTTCAAAGATATTTTTTTGTTCACACTTGCCTTGAGTCTGAATTGGAATATTTTCCGTTAAACAGTTTACTACTTCGTTCAAAGTTTTACTATCAGTTAGAACTGGGGTAGTTGCAGTCATAGCCAAACTAATTAATCCTCTAAATCGAAAATTTTGCTTCTTTACCCCAATACTTTACAAAAATTCCAAGACCAGCACCAGAACAATCTTCTGGTGCGAGAGCTACCCTTACCTTTGTATCCAAATCATTAGTTTTATTTATGTAATATTGGTCAACGCTTTTTCAAAAAACTGTATCATAAAATACAGTTTCTTAGACAACAATCAGTTTCACAGGTATTCATCACAGAGCGATCGCAGAAGTTTTCGGTCTACTGACTTTGACTAATAATTTTTCTGCTGATCATGATTTTCTGCTTAGGCGTTAACACTTGCCGCCCCGAAGTCTACGGAAGTATTTGTGAATTTTAACTTCCTCTTCTCGGTAATCTCTACTATTGAGTAGGCATTGCTCAATTTTGATACTATTTTGACGTTGTTAATTGCTTGCCTCACTTTTCGTTAGTGGCAAGCTGATTGCGCTATGCCGGCAAAATCTCTCCATACCACCTGCCCGACTGATAAGCATTAATATATTCAAAAGGTCTACAGTGTCTTTCTTTCCAGGTTTTAAGAACTCGTGGCTCGGAGTCGGCGTTAGCGGAGTGGCTCTTGCGGGCTTGCAGGATCTAGTTGGCCCAACCAGTAATCTTTCTGCCCGTAAGAGCCACCGACTCCGAGAGCGTAGCGGTCACGAGTTCGTCGGCTCAACACGAGCATTATCGACTAAAACCCCTAGAGCGTTGCTTTTGCTCCAGTTCATCTTGCTGCTGCTGCTGTTTAATAAGAATCTCATTCCAACTTAGCCCCTTGGGTGCAATTCTTTTAGCCTGGGGTAACATTGACTGAACGACCTCGGCGGCTTCATTTCCCCGATCATCGTTATTAAATGCCACCCCAATCCTGTTGATATTTCTGAGAAGTTCAAAGGGCAAGTTATCTGGATCATCCACTGCCATGTACATTGTCCTCACTGGTGGTTGCCCCTTGTGTCCATTCCTGTCAATCTCTGCCATTGTCAGCGCATCAATAGGGGAAGAACACAGGTACACTCTCTCGATTTTATCGTCTGGTTCTCCACCCAATTTCAGGTGAAACCACCCAGGAGAGCGATCGCTGTTTTCGGGGTACTCGGAACAGCGATTATCTTGGCGATGAGTATCCCAAACCAGTGCGCCTGACTTAGAACCGTTCAAAGAGCGCTTGATAAAGACAACATTTCGGTGCTGGTCTATGTAACCCAACCCCTGCTGCTGTAATGGGTGTACAAGGAAGTTTGTTATACCGCGTTTTTGAGTCAAGAAATGCTGTAATACTGGGCGTAGGCTTTCATCCTCTGGCGGTGGTGTAAACTGGGGTGAACGCTGTTTTTGCTCTCTATCAGATGCCAGTTGATTATTAGCGATTAGAACTAATGCTTTAGCTTCATCAGTAGTCCATCTGGCTGGACTGGCAAAGATAATTTCTTCAACATCTTGAAGTGGCTTATTATCTAATAATGCCCTGATAGCGATTTCTTTATCTCGGTCAGTCACTAATAAGTTTTGCAAGTCGGCACTGTAATACTGATATAACTCGGCTGAAAGATTATCTTTTAGCTTTGGTTCATCTGTGGTTATAGTTGGAGTTTGATTAAGAGCAATTGCGTCTACTGTTGTTTGCGATCTATGCAGTTGCTCCAAATAAACAATCGCTGCTTCCAGGTCGTCGAATATGGTTCTTCCGGCTGATAGCTGCTGCTGATTTTGAGAAAGTTGTTGTGTTAGTTCTAATACTGCTTCAGTTAAGGCTGACTCGACAGTTGATTGGTCAACATAATCAGAAATTGATGAAATAGCTCTTTTCTCTACATGGGATTGTAACTCAGCCGCAAGCTCTGCATCCAGGTCATTAAATGTAGCTTTAGCTGTAACAAGTCCCTCTTTGTATTGAGAAAGTTTTTGCGTTAATTCTAATACTGTTTCAGTTAAGGCTGACTCGACAGTTGATTGCTCAATATAATCAGAGATTGATAAGATAGCTCTCTTCTCTGCATGAGATTGTAACTCAGCCGTCAATGCTTCATCAAAGTCATTGAATGTAGTTTTCGCTTCAAGTAGCTGCTGCCGATATTGAGAAATTTGCTCTGTTAATCCTAATACTGTTTGGGTTAAAGCTGACTCGATAGTTGATTGCTCAATATAATCAAAGATTGATAAGATAGCTCTCTTCTCTGCATGAGATTGTAACTCAGCCGTCAATGCTTCATCAAAGTCATTGAATGTAGTTTTCGCTTCAAGTAGCTGCTGCCGATATTGAGAAATTTGCTCTGTTAATCCTAATACTGTTTGGGTTAAAGCTGACTCGATAGTTGATTGCTCAATATAATCAAAGATTGATAAAATGGCTTTCTGATCTGCATGGGATTGCAACTCAGCCGTCAATGCTTCATCAAAGTCATTGAATGTAGTTTTAGCTCCAAGGAGTTGCTGCCGATATTGAGATAGTTGCTCTGTTAATTCTAATACTGTTTCAGTTAATGCTGATTCAATAGTCGATTGCTCAATATAATCAAAGATTGATAAAATGGTTTTCTGATCTGCATGGGATTGCAACTCAGCCGTCAATGCTTCATCAAAGTCATTGAATGTAGTTTTAGCTCCAAGGAGTTGCTGCCGATATTGAGAAATTTGCTCTGTTAATCCTAATACTGTTTGGGTTAAAGCTGACTCGATAGTTGATTGCTCAATATAATCAAAGATTGATAAAATGGCTTTCTGATCTGCATGGGATTGCAACTCAGCCGTCAATGCTTCATCAAAGTCATTGAATGTAGTTTTAGCTCCAAGGAGTTGCTGCCGATATTGAGATAGTTGCTCTGTTAATTCTAATACTGTTTCAGTTAATGCTGATTCAATAGTCGATTGCTCAATATAATCAGAAATTGATGAAATAGCTCTTTTCTCTACATGGGATTGTAACTCTTGAGTAATCGCCGCGTCTAGTCCGTCGAATGCGGTTCTTCTTGCTTCTAGCTGCTGCCTGACTTGAGAGAGTTGTTCTGTTAATTGTGGTAACGTTTCCATCAAGGTAGACTCAACTACTGACTGTTCAATAAAGTCAGAGATTGCATCCACTGCTCTTTGTGATAAGAGTTGTTGCTCCACATCAGCAATCGCTTCTCCAAGGTCATCGAATGCGGTTCTTCCTTCTTCTAGCTGCTGCTGATATTGAGACACTTGCTCTGTTAATTGTGGTAATGTTTCAATCAAGGCTGACTCAATTACTGACTGTTCAATAAAGTCAGAGATTGCATTTATGGGTTGTTGGCTCTCCGCTGTTCGCCCGACACGATTGTTCAACAGATGTTCAATCCGCGCATCATCGCGTTGTGATTGGTAGTCAACTCCACGATGTTTTTGCAAACCTGGGAAGGTATAAGCTGCACCTAATTGTGTGCCACTGAAAGCTTGCCCATCTTTCTCGTAAGAAATTCCTTTAGATTTCCCATTTCTGGTAAATCCTGTCCTTACACTGATACCATCAACCTGCAAGCGCATTATGAATAAAGGCATCTGAGGATTGTCAACAGATGCGTTATCAATTGTCTGCTGAACTTGCTCCTTGATAGTGCGTTCTGGGAGGGAGTCGCGTTGCCCCAATGAATATTCTTCCTGCTCTCGCCGGATACGCCTGATTTGCCCTGTGCTGGGTGTCCGATTCAGTTTCTCTCTACTGCCCTGCACTTGCACTAACTCATAGTCTTGTTCGATTTGTCGCAGAACTTTTTCAGAGCGCACATAATCCCAGGAATCATGTACTAACAGCCCCGTGTCCATCCTAATCCGGCTGGCTGCAATGTGGATGTGGTCGTCGTCGGTGTTATGGTGGCGGAAGATAACAAACTGATTGGCATCAAAACCCATTTCCTTCATGTAGCGGTCGCCAATCTCGCTCCACTTCTCATCATCCAATTTATCACCCTTAGCTGCTGACAGTGAGACATGATAAACAACTCGGTCTGCATCTGAATTTAGTTGTCGAGACAGCTTAAATTCCCGCGCCAATTCACGAGCATTTCTCCCGCTCATGTTGCCGCCGATTAGTTTGGCATCTTCACGGGATTCTAAATAATCCAACAGCTTGCGAAAACCTCTGCCTTTAGTCTGCTTCCCAATCATCCTCTTCGTTTTCCTCTTCCGAATCTTCCGAATCAATGTCATCCGAGGCAATGTCTCGTCTGCACTGATGCAACAGTTCTAAAAGTTCTCTTAGTAGTTCTGGTGAAGCCGGTAAAGTTCGCCCAATTTTTAGGGCTGTGTTGGTTGCCTTGACAAGCTGGTTTAGGTTGTTGCCGATTTGTCCTAATTCCCAATATGTTTGCAGGCTAATTTTACTTAGTCGTTTGGGTAATGGACGCATCAACGCATTACGTCTTATGAGTTCACTTGCTGACATCCCCGCATCAAGTGATTTTATTCGCAGCAAGTCCAGTTCGATGTCGCTCAATCTCACTGGAAAAATATGCTTTCGGACTAGAGCTTTAGACTGCTTGCGGTTCGCCATAATTCGAGATATTTAGGGACATTGCGAGGGGGGTTTTTAGGGGGGTGAAACCCCACTAAACCAGCTTTGCCGTTCGAGCGCAGCGAGACAAAGCGTAAGCTTTGAGGCATGGCTGGCTTCTAGCCCATTTTGGGGGTAGGGGAGGTTTCAAGTGCTACGTATGTACGGAGGCACAGCGAGAGGCTGGGGGCGAGGGAACGACAGCGTAGCTGGGGAGACGGTTTCGGGTGATTACGGGTGGGATGAAGAACGATGACAGCGTAGCTGTTTCGTCATAATTATATCAGTATTTGCTGAATCACTACGGCGGCGTAGCCGGGATAGTTTGGCTACAGTCAGCAACAGTCAACATCGGGGGAAC
Source organism: Nostoc sp. KVJ3 (assembly GCF_026127265.1). Lineage (GTDB taxonomy): Bacteria > Cyanobacteriota > Cyanobacteriia > Cyanobacteriales > Nostocaceae > Nostoc. The sequence goes on along the minus strand of NZ_WWFG01000017.1, from coordinate 50,001 downwards.
ATAGCAACAGCGTAGCTGGAGCGGGAGAAATATATCAGCATCTAATAAATTATGGTGACGGCGTAGCAGCAACAAAAATTCTAATCAGCGTAGCTGAAACCAGCTTTTTAGGAGGAGTTATACTTTTTGAAAAATAGTGGAAAATAAGGGAATTATGATAATCAATTTAATTTCATAGCAATGGTTGAGCCAAAAGATTCTGGTCAGATTACTAAAGGCAAGATTGATAAGGCGATTACTGCCTTAAAGGATCTCAAGCCGAAAGAGCGGGATAGTGTATCGGACAGAGAAGCCGTTCGCAAGATGAGACGGTATATCGAGAAACTGACCTCTGATAAGTATGGCTACAGTTATGATGAAGTATCGGAGATGCTGAAGGGTTTGGGGATTAATTTGACTGGTAGCAGAATCAAATATTTAATCGGTGAGTTGAAAAAAAGCACTCATCGCCGTCAAAAGACCGACTCAAGTGGCAACAGTAGTACTTTATCAAATCCGGCTACTGAAACTCAGCCAACGGTGGGGAATACTGCGATTGAAAATACTGCGATTGAAACTGAGTCAGTAGTGGTAAATACTACGTCAGTTCAAGCTAGTAGTGAGGCGGAGAAATCAACAGTCAATAGTACAAAGGGCAAGAGAAAAAGTAAACAGCCTTTCTCGCAGGAGCAATCGGCACAATCAAACCTAGAGAGTGAATTAAACAACCCTGCCTTTCAACCAAAACTTTACAGTGCTGAAGATTTATAAACTGGTTGAATTATGAGTCAAACTTACCCGATTAATGGAGAAAGAGCAGCACTGAATAAAAGAATAGTAGTGTGTACTGGAGAAAAGGGAGGCACAGGTAAAAGTATTGTGGCTAGGTTTCTATTAGATATGTACTTGGCCAACTTGATTCATGTTGTAGCGTATGACTGCGACTCTAACAATCCACAACTTTGGAGACACTATAACAGAGTTGTAAATGGAGGGGTCAAAACAATCAAATTTAATCAACATGGGTTTAACGAGATTTTCAAGAATGATTTACAGCAATTAAGTCCTACTGTAGCTTTAATGGATCTGCCGTCTGGAGTGGGAGATTATTTTAAGGATTTTGTTCAAGATGTGCAATCGTCAAGCTTGGGCTATCGCATTACTATGGTATCGGTACTAGGCAGAGTCAAAGACAGCGTAATTCAACTCAAACGATTAATAGAAGCTTGTGGTCATCAGGTTGATTATGTAGTGGTGAGAAATTTGTATTGGGGTGAAGACGAAAAAGCGTTCATCAAGTACAACTCATCTAAAACCAGACAAGCTGTATTGGAGTTAGGAGCAATAGAGGTAGATTTTTTTCCTATAGTAGATAGAGTTATCGATAGAATTGATTCACTTGACGCAGGCTTTACAGAAGCAGTGAACTATGAAGAAATAGAGGTTTCCGTTATGGGCAGGTTAACTGCATGGATTACTAGAAATGAGCCGGAGTTGATTAAAGCTGGCTTATTTTTAAGGCTTGAAGGCGCAAAATCCAGAAATTATCAAACCCTAAAGCAAGTAATAATTTAAGGGATTTGAATGTAAATTAATTAACCGCTTAACTCCGGTAAAATCTCTCTCAAGAGCAGCGTAACGCTAGAGCAACTCAGAAGCATTCATAAGCAGATACACAAAAGTGTTATTGGTAGGAGAAATACAACATGGGCGAGGCCAAACGGCGCAAAACGTTAGATCCTAATTATGGAAGAGTTCGTCAGTCTCCCAAAAACAATGTACAAAATGATATATCGCCTCTAGTAAATGCCTTAATTAATTTACCTAACAATTTATGTTGGGAGCTTTTTACTGCGGGAAACTCTAGCGATTGGTTGGGAGATGAAATCGAGATTCCCATAGACAAAGATACCCAATCAATTATCTCAAGATTGTTCAGCCGGGATCACCTCAGCCCGATTGATGCACAAACTATTGAAAATATATCTACTGTCTGTTCAGTTCAGAGGCAGAATAATCATGAGATTTGGTGCGACTTATATCGCATAGTTTGTCTTGTGGATGAGGAAATTCTCCTCAAAGTTCTAAAAAATAAATCTCTAGAAGAAACAGACTACTCACTGCGCTCAATGATTCTGTTTGAAATGGCTTGCCCATGTATTCTCGATGACGACGAGGAGTTTTGGTCGGATGACACCTCCCCAACCCCCACAGAGATTTCAAACTTTTTATTTGAGCGCCTGTCCAAAGAGAAATACAGTAATACTGAGGTACAACAACTGAAAGCATTTTGCTCTCGTATCGGGTCGCTCTTTTCTCGAAAGTGGGCAGAACACTGGTTTGAACTTGAAGAAGAAGTTTACTAATAAGCGAATTTTAGTGAGCTTTTGAGTTACTTTCCTTCTGTTGACACCTTTGAGTCGCTAAAAGCCGAAGATGTATCTGGCTGACTGGCTGGCTGGCTTTAAATCCATTATTGGGGATTAATGGGTCAATGACTTTAGGCCAGTGTGGATTGTCCAGTAAAACTGTATATCTATTTAATTACCGTTAGTGGACGGAACGAAAAACAGGCATTTTGGGACGAATGTAGTCCTAACTATCACATTATTAAGCTTGCCTTGGGGGGAAATGGTACGAAAGTCGCAATTATTCCATGAGGCAACTAAGCTGTAGGTTCCGGCTACAACTGGCACAGCTATTTAGTTAGGTTTAGAGTTGGGAATTTTGGTTAAGCTAGGGCTTTCTCCTTAGCCAGCCAGTTCTGGAAGATTTGCTCACGTCCATCGTCACCGTCAACAACACGATAAACTCGCTGGCGTTCGCCCGTTCCATCACGGCCAAGGTATTTGAGTTTTAACCCTATCTTCTTCAGCAATCGCCGTAAGATGACGATGGGGCTGTCATTGTCATTGAGGGTAATTCCCAGAACGGTTTTGACTTGCCACTTCACAGACAGGGCATTATTAGCCATCTGCACTAGGTCAGCATCAGTTCCCCGGAATTCGCGATCGCCGGCGATGAATTGGGGGATGTTGAACAGTTCCAAGGCATGAATCACTAGCCCAAGTTGACCACCGTTAAAGTCTGGTAGCCATGCGCTCTTGGCAAGAAGCATCTTTTCACCCAGTTTGCGATCGCGGTCAGCAACTTTTGCTCTGCCCAAGGTCAGGTAAAAATGCAATCTCAGTTGTGGGTAATAACCTTGATCGTCTTTTTTGACGAGTTCCGAGGTAACATCCACACCGTAACGTTGCTCTAGCTTATATTTGCGCTCAATGTGGCGCTCAGTTGTGGTTTTAGCTCGTTGTTGTTGCAGCGCCTCATATTTGGCAGCAGTCATCGCAGTTGTATCGGCAGCAGTTATATCCTGACATTCGCCGTTGTAAACTTCATTTGTTTGGGCGGTGATTTCGTTGTTTAACTTTTTGCGAATTTTGTTGTCATGGACATCGACAATGTTATGGCCTTCGTTGCCTAATTCCTCTAGCACTGTGTCACGGTAATGAATCATACCCGCATTGATCCGACAGGCCATTTTGCCAAAAACGTTTAAGGCAGTGCGGTTAATGTTGATTTCATCGCCGTCAATGATCAATGAAGCATTCTGTAGCAGCTTCAAGTTAGCTTGAAAGCGTTTATGCTCACAGGCTAACAAGGATTTGAGGTTAATTGCTCCGTTGCCAATCTTTCCTAAGCCATGACTGGCCACCCAAAGATGACGCGGTATCGCCTCTCGGACACGGGCTAAGGCTTGGCGAGTGGCATTTTCTGGTGCTACTCCCCGGAAGCATCCCCAAACACTGGTAAAATGCCCCCAAATGTCAATGCTGACCCCTGTGCCGATGGATGGGGAGGCCAGCACAATGTCATACTCCAGCAGCACTTTGTTTAGTCTCGAGATGCAGTTGTAGGCTTCGTGTTGCGGGTCGGCAATCGTTTCGGAGTCAATACGAAGTATTTTGCGATCGGGAAATTGTTTCTTGAACCTCGCTTCTAAGACTTTGGTTCCCCATTTGGATTTAGCTTTTTGGCAATCAACGGCAATAAAGGGCTTACCCCCGGTTTTGATGTGGGCTTCCAGAGCAGCTAACCAATTAACCGGGGTAGTTTGTTTGTAGTGGTAGATGTTCCAGGGTTGACCCTTCCAGTTGTTGACCACCACCCAAGGGGTAACGTTGGTTTCTGCTAGACCCATAACCATTTCTGGTGATAAATCAGATAAGTCAGCATCAGCCAGGATAACTTTACCCCGTCCAGGGGCGAAGGCATTTTTGAATAACTGGGAAAGTTGGTTGAGGACTTCCACTCGATGCTTTTTAACTTCAGTGTTGGCAGAGAGCAAGTGCCAGATTACCTGTTCAGATTCGTCAATGATTACTAAGGGTTCTTTCCAGTGGGCAGCGTTAAATCTGGCTTGACCGTTGGGGTGTAAACTGTCTACACACAGCGCAAAACCGAGTAAAACTCCTGTTTCGCTGTTTCTGACTTCGGTGATGTAGGGGATGCCTACCCTGTCAGCGATCGCTTGGGCTAACTGTACTCTGTGCGATAAGAGGATAACGGGTTGACCGTTAGCGATCGCCTCAGCAACGATCGCGGCAAATGACTCGGTTTTACCAGAACCTTTAACGGATTTGAGTAAAATCAGTTTAGCGGTTTCCGGGATGGTCAATGCTCCCAGGTAACGCTGATTGAGAACGAGTGCCGCCTCAATTGAGAGTCGGCTGTACTCTTTGACCTGCCATTTTTCTTTTGTCAGTGCTAGTTTTATAATTTCATCAGTAACAGCTGGCCCCCTAGCGGCAATTAAGTCATCAATGCCTTTTTCAGGGTAACTCCACTGTGTCACTAGGACTTGACAGCCACACTTCGTTAACAGTTTCGCGGTTTGGCTAATGGCAATATTCACCCGTTGAACTGTTTCTGGCTTGGTGTCGTGGTCAAAGCAGATGATGAATTTACGTCCAAGGGTAGCGAAGTGTTGCAACTCTGGAATTAGGTGTAAATTACCTGTGGGCTGTCCAAATTCATCTTTGGGATTGCGGTAGCCACTGTTTATCCCAGGAAGGGCGATCGCTGCATAGCCTAAAGTAAGCAATGCCCCTGCTTTTTTAGCACCCTCACAAATCACAACTGAGATGTTGTACTTCCATACCCAATGCCAGAAGCCTAATGCCCTATCTTCATCGCTAATGGTCAAGTCATATCGTGCGGCCACACTCTCCCAGATGTGATCTGGTACTGCCAGGAAGAATGCCCGTGTTGGCACTCTTAGGGGATGTTCATACTTGATGAATTTAAGAACTTTGTTCAGGTCGCGCCTGGGGCGATCGGGCTTCATGCCGCCCCACATCATAGGGCTATAATCGTTGAGGGGGTCAACGCCACTGCACCACCAGTTGAGTCCTTCGATGTGGCGATACTTCTTGAGTACCCCGTCTCTGAGTCGTCCATCGTTACGGCGAGGGACGTTTTGACCATAAAACAGGTAATCGTAGGCGGCATTACCCGATACGGAAATGACGTTTAGCGCAATAATTCCAGGGTCAACAGCACTGGCTAACCATTCATTCCAATGGTGCGCTTCTATGTCAGAGGGACGGGATATGATCTCGTACCTCTGTGTAACTTCAATTTTTTTAAGTCCAAAGTTACTATTTTTCACAGCTTTTTCCCTCAAATACGTTGTTTTTCAGTATTTGGAGGGGTTATCGCGCTGCCATACCTTATATCTACATAAATCGCTGTATTGCTCGAATTTTGCCCAATTTTGGCTTTGAAAACAAAGATTTGATGATTTTTTTAGCCAAAATCTGCCAACAGAAGCACATGAAAGTTGCCACAGCTATCGATATAATAGTGTGAAGGCAGCACGGACTAAATCTCATTTCCAATCAGTGGTTTCTAGTGCCAACTTTTCTTCCACTGCTTTGGTTTGTTTGAGATCCCCTCTCCTGCTCCAGTAAATAGAATATGAGTTTAAATCTCGGATAAAGCGTCACTACCTAGTAGTGGCGCTTTTGTCCATTTATCTTTTGATACTGTTGTATATTTACCTCCGTTGTACACTTCATTTCAGTACTTGCCTGATCTTACAGAACAATCGAACGCTTGACATCCAACTTCAATACGAATTATTCGTAACGTTACTTAACAAGTCTGCTTGATGGTGGTTGTACGTTGGGGTGGTAATCTTCTGAAGTTTCAGTCATATATTGCCCTTAGTTTTCTTGGTTTTCTCTTCAGGCTTGCTTTCTTCTGAGTTAGTCCTTCCGCCCTCTATTTCATCAAGATATTTTTGCAGTGCCTTTTCTACCACTTCTGAAATAGTAGTTTCTGTAGATGCAACAAAAACACGAAGCCTTCGGGCTAAGTCTCTCTTGACCAGTCCTGTAACACGAGAATAATCAGGGTTTTCTCTCCTGCCCAAATCATCAGTCTCAATAGTTTGCTCTACCATTCTCCCACGATATTTTTAAAACATTTTTTCGTTCACCCGTTATAACGGGTGAACGTTAGTCTATAATATCATCATCAAGCCAAAAACAGCCACTCAACAAAGGCTAGAGTTGCCGGAAAGTGATGCTATGGCTTGCCCCCAACTGGATATCTGGATTTGTCTAGATTTAGCTAAAAATCAACGTCAAGCCAGAAAAATCAAGACTTTAACAATCATCTGAACCATGACAGCTATATATTCCAATGCCAAAAATTGGCTAGTTCAAGCAGACTTGTTAGCCAAATCCGGGCTAACTGACCTCACAGGAGGTAAAGACGCAGGAGCAGGGTATGGCAAGGCAATCATCGGTGATTTTTCGATCATGATGCCAGCCGCATACTCACTTGTTCGCAACCGCAACATCATGCACCACGAAACCATCTCAAAAGATGGCTGCTGGCTGCGGTATGTAGAAGGTTCTCGCCTGGACTTAAAAGATGTTCAATTCTTCTGGGGCAGTGCGGCTCTAGCTCAAAGTGACCACACCTTGCTGCACGAGGATAAGGCGAAAAAAGCAGAACTGGCACTAGAAAGCATCCTTGCAGACTTAGCAGTTCTGAATATTCCTTCGGGGATAAAGCTTTCAATTAGTTTGAGCAACCACAACCCCGAACGCTGGGGCCAAGAGATTAAGCGCAGAGTTGAAGGGACTCACACCTTTGAACATCTGCACCCTGTAACCCGTTCCATTGTCACCAAGACAGTTGAGATTGTTGTTACAGGCATTTACCCCGAAGGATTTGGAAGCATTGCCCACTGCTTATTCGGTGAAGCGTCCCTGGTGCTTGACCCCTCAGAATTAGCGATCGCACTTGATATCGGTTCATCAACTTGGCTTGTAACTGTCTTTAACGGCAGTGGTGCAGTGATTGACCGTCACCTGATTGAAGGTGGAGCGGGTGAACTGCATTCGATGATTGCAGAGGCACTAGACAAGCGAAACGACCGAGTAAGTCTGCTGTCCAAGGATGTGAAGCACTCGCCCAGCTTGGTGAACCAGGGCATTCTAGAAGGGACTTTCACTTATGGAGGCAACCACCTCACGGGCAAGAAGTTCGAGGCAGAGTACAGCCAGTGTCTTGATCAGTGGTGGAGTAACAGGATTGAGAAATTCGCCAACTTTGTGACTGCTGGCAATTATCTAGACCGCGCTAAATACCTTGTCGCTTGGGGTGGGGGTGTTTCGCTGCCAGTGGTGGATCAAAACTTAGCCGGTTTAGGCTTTGTGATTTTGAACAATCCCCAATTTATCAATGCCTTGGGGTTGAAGCTATTAACTCAAATTTCAATTGGAGCTTAATCAATGAATTACGAATCTCGGCGTATAACCATCTCCTACCTAGCAGTAATTGAATTGTGCAAGATGTTTGATTTACCGCAAGATGCACCGACACAGGCACTTTCAGCAGGTGTAGAGAAGTTGATTTTTCAACACGGCAATGTGCAAGCATCGCCAAAAGTTGAAACAGTGCAATCTACACAGCCCAATAAATCGGCACTTAGCGCAATGGTCACTAATTTCAAGGGGGCAGCATGACCAAATCCAGATTTAGAAACACGGTTTTAGGCATTGGAGCAACAGCAGCAGCGATCGCTTTTGGCTATTTCGGAGTGCAGTACTTCGGTCGTAACAATATGTTCACCATCGCCGCAGCCGTGGGGGGTGCAGGGGCTATCAGCTATGTACTTCAAAAGCCGAGTCAATCTGAAGCCCCAAGTAATCAGCCAGAACCCCAACCCACACCGATGAAAACCCAAAGGAGAAGAAACAAGTCATGAGCAACCAAGACACCGTGCAGACACAGCCAAGCCTAACAACAACCGAAATAATGACCATCATCCTGGGTTGCGAACAAACTCTAAGGTTTGTGCAAGCATCCCCAAATTACAAGCAAATCGAAGCCTCCGACCGATTCAGTACATCGAATGACTTAAAGATGGGTGATGCTGTGCAAGCTTTGATGGAGATTCACGAAGCAATCCTAAATATCGAGTTCTACTCCCAAGTTTGAGGAAGCAAATGCTTTCAATGACAGCCTTGCAACGTAACCACCTCTACCAATTCCGTGGTCAACAACTGCGCTACAGCCACCGTTCTAATTGTCGAGTCAATGCCCCTTTCGTTTTTAACGACTCCAACGGCAGGCGAAAAGAATTAAGTCAAAACCAAGTGCAGAGGGAGGTTTTTGAACTTGTTGAGTTTTGTGAAAACTGATGATGAAGCGATCGCACCTGCCGGCAAGCTTGGCGATCGCCTAATCAGGATGTATCTCGATACGCAAAACGATTTGTACTTAAGGATTCTAACAAATGACACTTGACTACAAAAATCCCAACGATTGGGGACGCTCACCGCTAACTGACCGCGCCTTGAGACTACAGCAAATCAAAGCAGAAAATCCTAAACAGTGGGCGGCAATGATTGAGGAAGATATCGAGGCACTCTCCATGTCAGTTAACGCAGAAGGCACAGAATTTAGAGACACGTTAGCACATACCCAATTAGGAGCTAATGCAGAGAAATTAGGGGGATGGGATAACGCGATGATTATCGCCAATGCAATAGAACGTGGTGATATCGAAGCAGCGAGAGAATTGATTGTCAATTACCCAGAATCACGCGAGTTAGTTGAGCGAGTTATTACTGTTTCTGAAAAATACAGGCAGCGATGAAGTTTCACATTAACCCAATAATCTGGATAGCAATTGGGATTAATGCACTATCCCTCGGCATCGTGACTAGTGCTGTTATCTCCAAAAGAATTGGTTCAGATAGCGCAATAACTGAACGGGCGAAAGGATTAAACTTAATAGCCCAACACTTTAAATCTGATACGTGCTGGACATCCAATAATTCAAAACCTTTCAAGCTCGGTGATGAAGTAAATACCCCAGGTTCTCTAACTGGGAAGCTCCCCACTTCCTGTATTAAGAGCGTAAAGACTGGACAGATTTTAAAGGTTGTTTACGCCGAAGGGCGATTAATAGTTTCTCAGATTTACTCAAAAACTGAACTAAACAATCAACTATCAATTCTTAAAGAGGACACTGATTTAAATGAAAAGTCGTCAACAAAAAAGTGGTGAACCCAAGAAGAATATTGCTGTCTCTATTCAAAAAATAGTAGCAAAAGTATTTGGGTTTCTCAGGGAAGTATTAAAGTTAATTTGGCTGATAGCCGAGAACTCAATGCGGCTAATTACCTTTGCATTCTCGCTGATCGTAAAGCTGTTAGCTAACCCCACAGCCCCTTGTATAGTGGCCATCATAGCCTTTGTAGCAGTGTGCGCCGTGGCAACAGCACAATGGGCTGCGATCGGAATATGGCTTGGTAAGTTATTTGGCATTTCGGGGCTATGGAATATCGGCACAGCTACTTGTGGTATTTTGCTGGGATTAGGGATAAATATTTATCAACTTTCACCCGAACTTTGGAAGATTAGGCAGGATATTTCACGGGCATACTTGGCTTTAGGAATTGATGTTGAAAGTAGTGAACGCTTTGATAACCCAGAAGAACGACTGGAAAACTGGTTGACTCTTGACCACGGAATGTTGAAATCAACTCGGCTAATCAGTTATGCCATAGAAACTGCATTAGTTTTATGCTATGCATTCCTCGCTACAGGATTGAATTTTTATGCTCTAATCATGGCTGCAATAAGTCTGCTCCTGCCTGAGAAATGCTTACTTCTGGTGAGCAGCACAATCTCTGTGTTAGGTCAGGTTTCCGACAAGATGGGCGACTCTGAACCTGAAACAGACCATGTAAATTTCACCTAATTAAAGGAATAATCCCATCCAATATACGCTGGGTGGGATTTTATTAATTAAATTAAATTACCAATTCCCATGTTAGTAACCAAATCCTTGTCGCGTGACCCATTAAAAGCCTTGTTCTTTGCCCACATCAAGGAGCAAGATTCTGATACACTGCAATCAAAAATTAAAATAATTCAGCAATTTATAAGGGAACTTGAAGAGTTAGAATGCAATAGCGAAAACCAGTCTAACTTCCTGCATTGGGCATCAATTGCTAGTGGGTTCTCAGGATGTCTCGCTCTAACCGGAGTTACCTTACTAAATCCTATTTTAGGTCTAATTGTAGCGAGTTCTGCGGTCAGCAGTGCAGGAGTAATAATTAGTGGGAGCTACCTGAGAAATCAGAAAGTTTCTGAAGTTGTGCAGAAAGTTAAAAGATATAGATTAGCTCTTAACTCCAGCACTCCTAAAAACTGGGCTATTCTATGGCATTTGTCTGGGTCAGAACTATTCCTTGATAGCCTGTGGGATGCATCAAAGGGAAATATTAATCATAGGGGTCATTTAATCAGAAATGATGGTAAAAATGCCTTAGCAGTAGCTACCGATTACTCGGCTGAACGGATGGGGATATCTCGCAATGAGCTTCTTGCTCAAGCACAGACAATAATCTCTCTTGACCAAACAAGTATTCACACTCAACCAACTTTACTTCAAGCAAGCAATGCCCATGAAAGTGCCATCCCTGCGGTATTAAACCACACTCTCTCCTCAGCACCGAACCATCACCAAACGGCATTAAATATTCTTGATGCACTGGTATTAACTGCTGATAATAAAACCTTGGGTGGATGTGTGATTATTGCCTCTCCGGGTGCAGGGAAGACTACGTTTCTAGGTACAGCATGGGGGAGACTCAGAACCAAATATGGTGATAAATTCCAATCTCTTGCTGTGGTGGTCAAACAGAGTGATGTCGCCTTTTTTAAGAGATTCGCTACTCATGCGATCGCTGTGAAAGACAGCCCCGTAGCTGCGGCATTGGCAATCATCAAGTTTATCGACTGTGGAATGAAAGGAGGAAAAATAACCCGTGTGTTCCTAGATGACTTTTTGACAATGAATTTGTTGTTTGAGAATGCCCTTAAGAACGTCTGGATTGACCCCGGTAGCTACGCTATATCAGATAAGAAAGAGTTGGGGTTAGTGTCATTAGCAGGGCATTTACAGGCAACTCTAAATGAGGCTTGGTTGGTAGGACGTGAATATAATTTATCTCTCTGGGTAAGTTCTCACTCACCCAACCTAGATGCATTACCCTTTTGCGGAAGTAGAGATTCGCGGAGCGTTGGGGACATTATATTTTTAGCCAAAAATAACAAGCGGGAATTCATTGAGCTTGCACTAAGCAATGCCCACTTAATTAGCAATGGCGCAAAGCGATCAGAACTCAAGATTTTACTTGATGGACTAGACTCTGGAACTGAACCTTTGATTTTGTCTAATAATAATAATTGGGTGCTTGGTGTAGTACCTAATTCTATTTATGCCGAATATCAAACTTACAGAGAGCAGTGTTTAGAGGCTGTGGATGCTACACAGAACAGCGTAGTAGAGCAGAAAACCTCTATTCAACAATCCGATACAAGGCAGCAGCTTGAACGTTTTTTAGAACTTCCTTCAGCCGAAAGGGTTAACATTCCCAACCTATCTATAATTGCGTCTACAATTCTGGAAATCATAAAATCTGGTAATCCTCCGGTGAAGTTCGACGCGGTTAGAAAATCTCGTCGGTGGGGAGAGGAAGCACCAATCACCGCTACTGTAAAAGAGGGAATTAGTGAGTTGATAACACTTAAATTAATCGACGGAGATAACGAAATTGGCTATACCCCCACGGCATAACCAGGAACCAGGAACGGGATACAGATGGCAGACATAAGCCCCAGTAACGACGCAGGAACAAGGCTTGTAGCGTTCCTGTTCCTCGTTCCTCTATTTGTTCCTTGAGTGTGTTCCTGGGTTCCAAGTACGCAAATAGTATTTACATTAATAAGTTTGTTTCGGAGCATTTCAATGTACGACATCAAAAAAGAATCAATCCCAACAGAGCATAACCATGAAACAGGTTACGCCACCAATTATCACTTACAAGATTTGACTTGGGCGGAACATATTTCTATTTGTCCAGGACAGGAAATTTATTCTAAATCAATGTATGTAGAGGTAAGCGGAGAGATTTGCACTACATACAAATATCCGTATCAATACAAAGAAGAAAGCCCTTGTTTGTATGAGGGAATAAGGTATGTCGGCAAGCGCTTACCTGCCAAGCAAAGTTAGGTCAGTAGACAAGTAAATATTTTCCCAAAATTGGGAATAATCACCAACCATCTGGGTAATCCTGGATGGTTTTCTGGTTTACTAGAAGATAAGCTTATGGGTGTTCATCATGATTGATTTACTGTCCGAGGATTTAAAGCACTCCGAGAGATACAAGGGTTGTAGCATTGATATTTGGCGTGATGACAGGCGCGGCTGCTACTTGGCTGAATTATATGCCCCGGTACGCAATAGAATGTTGTTACAACAAAGGCAACCATTCTCAGATATTCAATCGGCTGTAGCTTACATGAAAGAACAGATCGATAAATACTATTCGCAAGGTTGGTATAAAGACTGCATTATTGACGTGTGGTTTGATCCATACTTGTACTCCTACTTGGCTGAATTATATGTACCTGTGCAATCAGAAATGGTGTCACAAGAAAAGCAAGCATTCTCAGATATTCAATCAGCCCTAGCTTACATGAGGGCGCAAATCGATAAGTTATCCTTTTAATATCCGTGTGCTGCATTTCGGAGGAATGTCCATGATCCACAAAGTTTTCATGCCTAATGGAAAACAATTAGCCAGTCACGACGCTTGGATGATGATGCACCCGGCAATGGATGCTGATTGTCAATTTTCAGTGGGTGATTTGGTTGAATTAGAAGAAGGGATTTTTGTTCTTAATGAAGATATTAACCCAATGAAATTAGCAACCGACAAGCAGATTCAACAGGCTCTATTGCAACCAAATAGTTCAGATTTGTAATCTGATACGTTGAGTTATCACCCAACCAAAAAGAGTAAAACTTGTTAGTTGTATGAAATTCTCAGATTTACAGCGCGGCGATTTATTTTGTTTCCCAAGCGGCGAAGACACCTACAAAAAAATAGGAGATACACTTGCAATGCCCTTATGCAGCCGAATGAATCACGTAGCAGATGTGCGTGTGGGAACTGAAGTTATCGGCATAGAACCAAGCGCTTACTCGCGTGATAGAGAGGAAAATATGCCTGACTTTGAAGGGCTGACTTGGGAGCTTCAATGCCTTATGGCAGAAATGGGACAGTAGTTTATCTGTAGTGATCTGTTTGACAAGCTTTTTTAGTTTTGCGAACTGTGGTCAAAAATTATGCAAGCGGTATTACCTGAAACCGAACTGATTTTAATTCAAATTGCAGAAAAACACTATCCGCACACACACTTTAGGATAATCCCCGAATTTAATTTTAAAGTAGATAATTGGATAGAAATGAATTTTCTGGCATATCTTAGTGAATCTACTTCTGAGGATAGGCCACATAGTAATCCATTTCATAAATATTATCGAAGAGATAGATTTGATTTTAATCTAGCTTTTGCATTGAAAGATACTCGTTTATTTTTATCCGGTGATTGGCATGAAGTCACCCTTACGCTGCATTATAGTTTGGCTGGCGGCTGTTCGTGGTGGGATGAAGGGGTTCGGATCGCTCGTCCTCATCCTCATGGTGATAAGTTAGAAGCGATCGCGCAAGAGATGTATCCAATGTTTAAGGGAGGGTGATAAATTTACAATTGCTTAGAGTAGCAGGTAAATAACCTTAATCAGGTTTGGGCGCATTTACATCAGGGTAGAGAGCGCGATATTGTGACCACTGCTGTCGATAAAACTCTATCCCAGGCTGAGTAATAACCAGCTTGGTTGAGTGCTTACTGTCTTTGTTCCAGTAGCCAACTTCTTTGACTAAGCCGTTATCTGTTCCGTAATAATCTCGCAATCTCAACCAAGTCCATTGCCAACTAAACCCGGCATAATCCCCAAAGCTTAAGCCACTATCTATCCCTAATTCACCAGCTTGATATGCTGTACAAAGTGCCTCCCATTGCCTTGGTTTTAATTGTCCTTTGGGTGTTTTTTTAGGTGCTGATTCACCCAAACCAGCACGAGCTACAGCACGTCCAGTTGTGGTGAGCTTGATGGAAATTAGTTCGCTGCTATAATAATTACATTCAATTAACTTGTGTCGTTCCAAAACTTGAAGAGTGGAACCTAATCCCTGGTCAACTACACCAGCAAGGGATAGCAACTTATGCAATAAAGTTTCGTGGCTTGTTGGCTCAAAATAATATTGCAGATTACGCCATACAGATGCTTTCTCTCTGATTGAACCTAATCGCCAACCTTCTTTTTCTGCTGCCTCCACCGACTGGTCAGTACGGTAAATGGCAGTGAGTGTGGCTTGCTGCCGTTCATTGAGTTTTTCCCACAGATGAAGGTGTTTACTCATCACTCATATCCAAGCTCAGGCGTTCGCGGAGCGTCTCGTAGAGAAGCGAGTTTGGGGTAGTTCAATTACAGAATAATCAGAAAGTTCTGTCTGTTCTAGCTCCCTTAAAAAGCCAATCAAGGCAAATGGACATTTACAATTTAGTTCTTTTTCTATCAAGTCAGCAACTAGGTGATATTCCTGACACACAATATCAAAAATATTTTTAGTACTTAATTCGAGATTTTCATCTAATTCACAAACTCGCGCTTCTATTAAGTCGATTCCACCTCCGCTTATTTTTTGTTGTTTAGGCATAATTTCTATTTTGTATGAAGTAGTTTGATTACCGCATCAGCAGCTTGTTGCGGTGTTAACCTCTCAAACAAATGGCAGTTGTCTAAATTTACCAATAAAGGATTTTCATCACGTTTAATCAACTCTTTTTGAATTTCTACTAGCCAGCTAGCTCGGATCATGCGCTCAAGGCGTTCCATTGAAGATTTAGGTTTGCTTAATTCAGTCATAGTTTCCTCTCCCTCACGTCTCCACTAAAATTACCTGTAGTGAGTAGTTCATTCTTCTGGTGGCACTGTTGCATTTGCTCAAACCAGTTCAAGTTAGGACTTTCTCGGTTTTCACGTCGGTAAGCCTCAGCAGAAGCCTTTTCATAAACCTCATCCCAGCTACGAAGAAAGTCTTTTTGATAAGATGCTAAATCTTTGTATGGGATAGCACTTTCAAGTGAGACAGCCTGTACTATCTCTTCAAAGCTTTGAAAATACCCAGGCTCAATTGCGATTGCTAACAAAAACCTCACGGAATTGTTTTTAAACTCTTGATGACATAGCTCTAATGCGTCTGGTTTCATCCTACTAACCTTGAGAATTATTTGAAATATTTTACCAAAAATCCCTCAACCAATCTGGCATCACCGTGCCAAAACGGGTAAAATGTACGCTAAGGCTGAAAGTATTGCCCAGCAAGCATCTTAGCCACTCACTTTTCTACAGCACCCGTGAGCGGCTGTTTACCCTCAGTTGATTGGTGCAGAGTATTGCCAGTACTCTGCACCATCTGGAAAGGCGTTAGCTAGTCAAGAGTGATAAATATAGGTTGGCACTTGCTCTAAAATTTTTTACACCCTCCACATTGTTTACATTGGTTTAAAAGAAACCCAGCCTTAGATTTTTGCTGTGGAGTGGAATTAGTGTCTCTAAGAGTTCTGCCAGCATTACCAGAATCTATATGGTCAGGGCATGGCTTTTGAAAACGATTACTCATACTTTGTACTTGCGTATTGTGTGTTACGCATTTTAGCGCTCTCGTTCATTAAACACAGTCATAGCAAGGATTTTAGCCAAAGCGTACAATTTTCCCGTTTTGGCACGGTGATGGCACCACGGTGATGCCATCATCCTATTTATCTACTGAATGAGCAAACCTGACATTTTTGGTAAAATTACATCTTAAGAATTGACATTGTTGGATATATAAGCTAACTTTATCATATAAAGGGTTCTAGCATTGGAGGTCGAACCATGCCTGATGGGGATAGATTTCATGGGCTTTCAGGACTTTATCAAAAGCCATACCGAATACTTTGTGAAGGTAAGCTTGAACGCAACGAATGTGCCTGGATGATGATGGAAGCCTTAAGGAAGGATCTCAATAAAAAAGGTGATGCTGCTATTGTGATAGCCAAGGGTATGGGGGAACTCTTAACCCAAGTAATTAAAGATTCGAGTAATAATGAATCTATAGATTTTGCCGATTTAAGTAAAAAACTTGATAGATTAGCACAACAAGCCAACATACCAAGTCGAACTAAGTCACTTATCCTTGATGCTGGAAAGAGTTTTCTTAATGATTTGCGTTATGGCCAGCAATTTAACATCAGCAAGATTTCAGAGGCAGTCATAGAAGGATATATGCAGAAAGTGTATGTATCAGAATTTGAGGGGCGAATTCCACTAATTCCCAATGACCACGCCAAAGTTGACAATTTAACTTTTACAGAGCGTATAGAGGTACTAAGGAAAGACATGTTTGCCCAGATCAGTGCATGGGCAAAAAAGGCGAATGTAGATGAGGGTGTAGCCAAGCTCAGACGAAATCGGCGATCACAAGTCAAAGAAATAGACCTTGACGAGGATCTGCTATGAACTACAGACCTTCGCTTCAGCAAAAACTTAACGAAAGTGATTACAGCGATTACACTTTGCACTTTCAATCTGTGTCGAATAGTAATGGATCTGTGCTGTTTATTGATCACTCCCAGGATCAGAAGCTAACTATTGGTATAAATGTGGACGATACAGAGTTCAAGTATAGGGTTAAGGCACAGTTTCCAGCTATTGTTGCCGATCTCATTGACCTTGCTGTTGCCATATATACTTCAGATCGTCTTGCTCCTCAAAGTCTTACAAAGAAGCAGCGCCGATTTTATGTGATACTGCCATTACGTCATCCAGAATTGTTTAGTGCTGAACCATTTCGTACAAAGCTAGATGACCTGCTAAAATGGACAACTGATAGCGAATGGGTTTTCGACTTCCAAAAACGGATTGCACCGGAACGCCTTGTTGAACAACACCAATCTCTTCAGATAGTACCCCAAGGATGTGAAGTGACGTTGTGGAGTGGTGGACTGGATGCGCTGGCAGGTTTGTACACTCGCCTGTTAATGTATCCAGAAAAACAGTTCGTCTTGTTTGGAACTGGCAGCAACAATAGTGTATTTACTCGCCAGAAAAAAGTAGCTAAGAAAATTCAATCTCTCTTCCCCTGTCGTTGCGACGATTTTTTCCGCGTCCCAATCCTATTTGATGATAGTAGTGAGCAGCAAAAAAACAAGCTTTCCCGCGCGCGGGGTGTTGTCTTCACTCTTCTTGGTTCTGCGTGTGCATACCTTATGGGGGAAAAGGTTCTTTATCTGTATGAAAACGGAATTGGTGCAATCAACCTTCCCTATCGTGAATCTGCTGTAGGGTTAGATCACTCTCGTTCTGTTCATCCTCTGACTTTGCTGATGGTAAGTGATCTTGTTTCTGAGCTTTTAGGAGAAGAGTTCCAGGTAAAAAACCCCTTTCTATTTTGGACTAAAGCCGAAATGTGTAAAGCATTGGCTAAAAATGGGAGAGACGACTTACCACCTTTAACTATGTCTTGTGACAGTCCACATCGTCAAAAGCCAGTTCAATGTGGTTACTGCTCCTCTTGTCTTTTAAGGCGACAATCACTTGCAGCCAGTGGCATAAAAGATAGAACTCGCTATGTAGTATTGCATGGAGAGCGTCCAGTCAAACACCCCAGCTTATGTTTCCTAAATATGCAGGCACAGGTTCACACCCTTGATTCTTTGCTGGGTGTCTCAGATGAACCTTGGAAAACTCTAACCAAAAAGTTTCCAGTGCTAGATGATATTGTTGATCGAACTGCTATGGCAGAAAATCTATTACCTGCCGATATGCGAAGTCGTTTAATTCAACTTTATCAAAATTATCTTTCCGAATGGAATGAGGTGGAATCGCAGATTGCAGACGGGTTATTAAATAAAGGCAACTATCAGAAAGCATCTAGCAGATACGTAGTCTCATCTCAACAAGGTTGAGGAAAAACATTATGGCTACCAATATTCTGGATAACATTGACCTGCGGACATTGGGGGAACTTTTACAACAAGCCCGTAAAAAGTGCGGACTGACTCAAGCTGATGCAGCCAAGGTGATTGATGCTGCACGCACCACTATGATTGCAATTGAGAAGGGAGAACGCCGTCTTAAAGCCAATGAACTGATTAAACTTGCTCGTGCTTATGGACGTTCTGTGAGTGACTTTGTGCGATCGCGCCCAGTAGTGCAACCTTTTGAAGTACAGTTCCGAGCAGTTTATCAACGCAGTCAGGAACAACAGGCAGAAATTGAACCATTCATTCTTCATTTAGAGGAATTATGTCAGAATTACCTAGAACTTGAGAAGATTATGGACGCGCCACTGCCGCAAAACTATCCTCTTGAGTATCAAGTAACCGATATGCCGATCAAATCGGCTGCGGAGAGTATAGCAGTTGCAGAGCGTCAACGGCTGGGTTTAGGTGATGCTCCTATTTCACAACTGCGGGACATCCTAGAACAAGATGTGGGGTTACGTATCTTCTATTTGCAGATGCCACAAAAATACTCAGAAGTGTATAGCTATAACGAGCAAGTCGGTGGTTGTATGGCCATCAATGCTAATCATCCAGAGGAGCGAAGACGCTGGTCAATGGCGCATGGATACCTTCATTTTTTGGCACATCGGCAAAAACCTGAGTTCCACTTTGATGGTCAATATCAGCGATTTCCTGAAAGTGAGCAATTAGCGGAAACTTTCCCTAAGTATTTCCTCATGCCTACCAGTGGATTGCTGAAGCGGTTTAATGATATGTACCGTACACACGGCAAATTCACCCCGACTAATTTATTTACACTAGCGCATTACTATGGAGTGTCCGTAGAAGCACTAGTTTATCGGTTAGAGGAAATGGAACTTCTACCTTCAGGAACTTGGGATAAATTACGAGATCGAGGTTTAAAAGTCAGAAAGGTACAGGAGGAACTTGGCTTAGAACAAATCCCCCAAAGGATTGATATAATGCCACTTCATTATCAGCATCTCGCAATTGAGGCATTAGACCAAGGTTTGATTACTGAAGGGCGTTTTGCTGAATTTCTCCATGTTGACCGCTTAGAAGCCCGTCGCATCGCTGAGACATTAAGGGAGTATTCAAGCGGAATGAGGGAGGAAGATACGGATTTTGATTTGCGTCAAATTCAAACTGCTGGGAAGTGAGGTCAATTCATGGAAATTACTCACTCTCATATTCTTCTTGATGCTTGTTGTGTTATCAACTTTTGTGCGTCGGGTCAATTTCTGGCAATTTTGAAATCTCTTCCTGCTGAAATTGTCGTTACTACAGTTGTACAAGAACGTGAATTAAAAACACTCCAACGACTTCAAGAAGAAGAAAATGATGCTGTGTTAGAGTTTGAAGAAGCTATTAAACTTGGTTTACTAAAAGTTGTGGATTTTGAGTCAGAAGAGGAGGAGGAATCTTTTGTAAATTATGCTGTTGAACTTGATGATGGCGAATCTGCAACTTGTGCGATCGCTGTTCACCGAAAATGGGCGATCGCTACTGATGACGACAAGGCGATCAAGTTTCTTCAAAGGAATTTTCTCCATCTTCAGATTTTATCAACTCCAGAAATAATTAAACATTGGTCAGAAAAACAAAGCATTGATTCTTTAGTATTAAGTAACGTCCTCAATGCAATTAGGATTAAAGGACGTTATGTACCACCAAAAAATGATCCTCTGCGAAATTGGTGGCAAAAATCCTCTAAATAAGCAGAATTGTGAAGGTATTGAAATTAACGTTGTAGCATTCTAGGGGGTATGCTATTCTACATATTTATCTTTACATAGTTGGGTTTTTTCACGTGGTTACTTTAAGTATCATTAGATAATAAACAGTCTTACGTTTAGATACTTCAACCTCTTCTCTCCAGCCGCTCGGCGGCTCAGTTATAATATTGTCAAAAACCCAAGGTAAATTATCTTTCTTTCTGGAAAGACTTATCGCTCTTTTGTGTTCAGTCTCGCTTAACTGACCAATCCACGAGCGCCGGATTCCTATCCTAATATTATTTTTGTATTTTTGGAAATACTCATCAAAAGTATATATCTGGAGATCGGCAGATGAATTAATTTTAGTTGGAGCTTCTAAAATTAATTCTGCTGGATGTTTAGAAACACCATAATTCGGACTTCCTTGTAACATTAAAAAACCTAATAATTGCTGAAATTCGATTTCTGTAAAGAAATTCTGCCAAAGCCTATCTCTGAAAATTTCTCCTCTATGAAACTGAGCAACCTCATTATCAAGATTGGTGGTTCTATTATCAATTTCGGTTATTCCTAAATCAGAATAAATTTGATACAAATTTGCTCTTTGTAAGCGATTGTATAAAACACTTGCTCCTGTTTGTTTAATGGAAATCCCTCGATTATTAAGGTAAAAGTCTGCTTTTTTGCGTGCATCTGAGGTTGAAATTTTATCGACAACATCATCCAACACCTCTAAAAGAGGTCTATCGCCTCCTTTTCCTAACGGTGCTGCTGGTGCTGCTATTACTCTAAGTTGCCCCAAATGCTTCAAACTGATTTGCTTCAAATTCAAAAAGATAAATTTGCATACTGCAACTTCATTACCAGCCATTGTTACTTGCCTGAGAACTCTCCATAATTAGAATTCCCAAATGGCTTTGTTGTATGAAACAGAAAAACACACATTTTCTCTCAATCAGAGTGGCGAATTAATCTTCCACTTTGTAGCTAGCTGGTTTGCCTAACTGGATCATGCGGTTCAGGGCAGCACATTGCAAGAATAACTCCTAAAAAATCCGCTTCCTGTTACGATAATTCCTTATGTTTAAAAGTCCATTACGCTATCCCGGCGGTAAGCAAAAGGCAATTCCTCAGATTGCTCACTATCTACCTCCTACATTTAAGGAATTCCGTGAACCTTTCGTTGGTGGAGGTTCTGTATTTTTTCATGTTTTACAGAAGTACCCTAGTATGATTTACTGGGTCAATGATCTTAACCCAGAACTGTATTACTTTTGGCATCAGGTCAAAATTAATCTACCAGAGCTAGTGGAGTCAGTCTGGAAAGTAAAAAAACAGACAACAGATGGACGCGCCTTGTTTAAATCTCTCGCCGTCGCAGATACGAGTACCATGAGTCCACTAGAGCGGGGTGTACGGTTCTTTGTTCTTAACCGGATCAGCTTTTCAGGAACCATTGAGAGTGGCGGTTATAGTAGTGCTTCCTTCAAAGGTCGGTTTACAGACTCTTCGATTGAGCGGCTAGCAGCTTTGGATGGTTGCTTTGTTAATACCCGTGTGAGTAACTTCGACTACAGCACCCTACTTACCGAACCGGGAGAAGATGTATTTATCTTTCTAGATCCACCTTATCTCAGCAAGACTCAATCTAAGCTTTATGGTAAGAGAGGTGATTTGCATACCTGTTTTGACCATTCTCGCTTTGCCAAACTGATGTCGGAGTGTTCACACAAATGGTTGATCACTTACGATAACTGTGAACAAGTGCGGCATCACTTTTCTTTTGCCTACATTTATGAATGGGAGTTGCAATACGGGATGAACAACTACAAACAGCAGAAGGCAGACAAAGGCAAGGAACTGTTCATCACCAACTATCCTGTTGAATCATACAATTTGCCTACAATTATGGAGGTTGTGTGAGAAGTTTATAACGGGCGTTTCACTGATAAAATTAATACTGAATAATCAGCCTAGTTTCGGATATTTTAGTGAAACGTGACTCCATTTATTACCAAATTTTTAAGCGTTTTCCTGGGTTAATTTTTGAACTCGTTGATCATCGACCTGAACAGGCGCAGAACTATCGATTTGAGTCGGTTGAGGTGAAAGAAACTGCCTTTCGCATTGATGGGTTTACAAGTTTACGTAAGTTTTGCCGTGAAGACGTGGAAGCCATGCTGGGACTGAACATTGAAGAAACACGAATCTATAAAGACTTGGAACGTCAAACCAAATTAAAAGCAGCAGCACGCTTTTTGAGCATGGGCTACAACATCTCCGAAGTGGCAAAGGCAGTTGATTTATCCGTTGAGGAAATCACTTCAGAGGTGGTAAATTCTCAAACCCCCACACAACAAGATGATCTTACAGAGTAAAGTCTTGGGTTTCGGTATAGACAGCTGTGTAGATGTTGGTGCAGACTGCTGAGTGTGAAAATCTGGGACTGGGACTGCTGGCGAACGTTGATATCACTCACTGATAGCAACGATTTATCAAGCAGGGGTATAGAAGCGAGTATAGACTTCTCAGGCAAGCCGCAACATGAGCAGATCCTATTGGTGCGTATTATACCTGCAAGTGGTCAGAGCGCTGCAAGCATAAGCTAATTTTATCAGCCAACGAGATAATGCGGGTTGTAGCGGTTGCGATTGATAAGCAGGGATTAACTGGGTCGAGTGGGTTCAACCCGGTCACGAAATAGATAGGTTTCCAGGCGTTTACATTGTCTAATTGCCGAAAGACCATGTAAGCTAGACCCTATGAAAATCAACCGGTTCGGCAGAGCAGAAATCCTTACCCCTGACCAAATCAATCTCCTATTTAACGAGGGGTTTGTCAACCCACGCGATCGCGCTCTGTTCGGCGTGTGCCTTTATGCTGCTTGCCGGATCAACGAAGCTTGCACTTTGGCAGTGAAAGATGTGTTTGGCAGCAACGGTGTCAGAGGCGTGTTGGTGCTACGGAGTGTCAACACCAAGGGCAAGCGAGACACCAGAGAAATCCAAGTACATCCCAAACTCAGGCAGTATTTAGAAGAGTACAACCCCAATCGCCGCAAGGAGTTCTTGTTTCCCGGTCGGCATGGGTTGTTACATATCCACAAGGTCAGCGCCGATAAAATTCTCAGAGATACCTGTGTGCGGCTGGGGATTGAGGGCGTTAGTACCCACAGTTTTCGGAGGACTGCGTTAACCAGGATGAGCGATGCAGGGATACCGTTGCGCCACATTCAGGAGATATCAGGGCATCGGACTTTGGCTGCTTTGGAGCGATATCTGGGGGTAACTGAGAAGCAGAAGCAAAACGCTATCTCTGCTTTGGATTTTTGAATGGAGGGATTTGTAAAATAATGTAGTATGTGAACGTCTTTCATACACAATTATTGTCACTAAAATTTTGGTTTTAGTTCTGAGGTTGAATTTTTGAGTTCTGAGAGCAAGCAATGCTTCTTTAATTAGCGGATATGGAAAGAGGCGATTAAGTTTTATACATCCTCTGATTGGATTAACGGTAAATTAACAGTGAAAGTAGAACCAATACCTAATTGACTGCTGACAAGAATTTCACCCCCCATCATCTGACAAAAGTGGCGGCTGATAGCTAACCCTAGTCCTGTACCTCCATAGTGTTTGTTAACCGAATTAGCTCCTTGAGAAAAAGGTTGAAATAGCAACTTTTGTTCAGTGGGAGAGATCCCAATACCTGTATCGTTAACAATAAAGGTAATAATGGCAGAAGCGATATCTGGTAATGAGGCTTTCGTTTGAGTTGTAACTGTTAGTGTTACTTTACCTTTAGTGGTAAATTTAGCAGCATTGCTCAATAGGTTTAAAAGCACTTGTTTTATCCTAGTTTGATCAGCGTACATGGCACCAAGTTTCTCATCGCTATGAACTTCCAATGTATTGCTATTTTTATCTATGGCAGGCTTAACCGTATGGACAATGTTATTAATCAGTGTTGCAATTTCAAATGTTTCTGGATATAGAGTCATTCTACCTGCTTCAATTTTCGACAAGTCAATAATCTCATTAATAATTTCCAACTGATGTCTTCCCGCCGAGTTTATAGTTTCAAGATCAGATATAAAATCTCTTGATAAATTAAGTTCAACAGCATCTTCTTGAAGCAGTTTGCTTAATCCAATCACAGCATTTAAAGGTGTGCGTAGTTCATGACTGACATTTGCCAAAAATACATTCTTCGATTTTTGAGCTACCTCATATTTTTGACGTTGTTTTTCTTCAAATAAAACACTAATTTTGTAAAACTCTCTAGCTGATATATCTATGTCTGATTCCAATTTTTGCCATTTTCGTCGGACTTGAGTTAGTAATCCACCCATCATCAAATTTTCATCTATTGGCTGTTTTTGCCACTCTTGCAAAGCATTCTCAATTCGGTCAATAATTCTTCTATTTTCTCTATCTTCTGTACGCCACTGGGCAAACCTTTGCCAACCTTCCATTAGTGCTTCATGAGCTAAATCAACCCAAATTTCTCCTGTCGGTTCACGATCAGATACTAACAAACGACCTTGAATAAGCTTTTCTAAAACATCACTTATTGTTTGCTTATTATTTGGATTTTCACTAGCAATATTCAGAAACCTATTTTTCAGTTGTCGCTGTCGGGTATCTTTTTCTTGGAGACCAGTACGCACCAATTTTAAGAAAATTCGCTTCATCCAGTCTTGCTGCTGTTTGTTGAAACTTGCATACAGCTTTTCTGCATGACGATTTAGCGCTCCCATCACTCCATCAAGTTCGTTAAATTTATCAACTGTCAACTGTTGAATTTCTTGATCGCGTTGTTCCCAAAGTTCTGTCAGGGCAAACTGTAATAATGGTAAGCACCCTTTCTCTTGCCCTAATACTTCTTGCTGAATCGCTCCCAATAATCCCGTTTCCAACTGATAGCCTTGTAACCGCGCCGGAGATGCGATCGCTTGTTCTAATTCTGCCCCTAGTAATGGCGGCACATACACTGCCTGTTCCTGAATTAGTTTTGTGAGCGACTCATAGCTTAAACAGTATTCCAGAAAATCAGCTCGCATTGTGGTGACAATTGCTAAAGGCCCTTCAGAACATTGGGTTAACAATTCAATAAATCGCTGTCTATCTTCTTCCTTACAACCAAGAGTAAAGATTTCTTCAAATTGATCCACCACCAACAACAAACGTTCCGAATCAGAAAGTCTAGAAATTACTGAACATAAACCCTGTGTGTCAATGAGAGTAGAAATTTCTCTAAGTTCCGTGCGTTCAAACAACTGTGTAAAGGCTCGTTTTAACTCTGCTAATGGTTCTACTCCAGGTAAAATGATTTCTAAGACTCGCCAACCATTTTTTTCTAGCGCCGGAATCAAACCCGCCCGTACTACAGAAGATTTACCACTTCCCGACGCACCAATAATGGGGACAAAATTAGCCTGACTCAGTTTTTTGATTAATTGCTGAATAACTTTATCGCGCCCAAAAAAGAATCGTGCTTGTTCTTTGTAAAAAGGGAGTAAACCCTGGTAAGGGCAAGTTTCATCAACAACAACTGTCGTTGGTTTAGGGAGATATTTAACTAAAGTAATAGAACGTCCCCAACCCATACGGATGGGTTCTTGACCACTTCCTCTGAGTTCTGTGGCAATCCTATCAAAAAGGCGATCGCCTGTCACCTGCCCATTATCATTAGCATTTTCTACTGATAATCCTGTCAGTAAAGCAGTTGTAAAAATACTGTATTTTTCGCTTTTCTTGGCATAGGCTTGTTGAAAGTCTCTACAAGCAGCAATAAAGTAATAGTCACGCTGCAAACTAAATGCAGTAAGGGTTTTTTCAATCAGATGGCGTTCTAAAAAATGACCACTATAACAGCAATCTAAAAGCACAACCAAACTACTAAGGTGAGATTCTTTAATCAATTGGTTGAAATTGATCAAGCTGATACCACTTGTTTGTTCAACAATTTGGTTGCCTTGAGTCACAATCTGCAAATCAGAAGTTGCTAAATATGCTTGTTGCGTCTCTAATTCCAAATCTGAAACAGTGATACCGTGTCCTGTAAAGTAAATTAGCGCCTCATTATTTACTGCTTGCTGTCGCAGCAGGATTTTCAAAGCCTCACCTAGTTGCTGTTTAGTAGCTTTCCCTTTAAGCAACTCAATATTCTCGAAATCACCATGCTCTTTTAGCACCTTTGCCACTGCTTCAGCGTCCGTAGCGGGTTTACTGAGGGTGCTTAGTGGACTTTTATAATCTGTGATGCCAACAACCAGCGCGTAACGAGTCATTGATCATAATCTGTATGGTCTATTAGAGAATAAGATAACGTAAATGCACGTAAAATCCGAGGTTTTGATGTCGAATATAGAACGTTTGGTTTTTGAAGAGGATGGCGAACTGTATACAATCCTCTTTGAATCGAAAGAGGCACCAAACATCCCAGAAATCATTCCACCAGAAGTTAAAGATGACAGAGAATCTTACGGATTTCGAGAAGAATCTGTGGTCAAAATCCAAGAAGTACACCATCAAATTCGAGCTTATACTAAATATGCTATTGGTGCTTTTAAAAATTTAGGTGCGGCTGAGGTTGAGGAAGTTACCCTCAAGTTTGGTTTAAAGATTGGTGGTAAAACAGGTATTCCGCTTCTAACTGAAGGCTCGGCAGAGAGTAATTTTGAGATTGAGGTAAAGTGTAAGTTTCCCAACAATCAGCAAAATAGCGGTACTTAAGATGTGGTGTTGATACAGGTAGTTTTATGCCTGTATCTCAATAGGTATTTTAGGGGAGTGGTTGATGTGCGATCGCACTCCCATCGCCGTAAATGTTAGAGATTAAATAAATCCTCATACAAGTGAGCAGAGAATTAACTCTCTCATTGTTGAGTGTCATGTCCTACAAGTTTGGATACTACGAGTAAATATCTGCACGTTAGCCCTGATAGAAGTTCTGGAGAGGTTTTAGTTAAGCGATGGTCTGAGCCATTTTAAATTTTCAGCTTTGAATTGGGTCATCTGGCGGTGGATGCCGTCTAATTTCTCTATCAGCAGCGCGAATATTAATTATTCTGGCTCGGTTGAATGCTAATGCTACGACTGTGGCGCGTCCTGTAGGTGTCAAGCCGATAATCGAGAGTGTATCTGTTGACCAGATAAAGTGTTCTTGCCAACTATCAGTGCGAGGATTAAATAAGGGTACTTCTGATAACGACTGTTCATCAAAGGCTTTAAGTTTATCTGATTTTTGGCGATTGCAATGGAAACAAGCCAAAGCTAAATTATCAATTAAATTAGCACCACCTTTGGTCAGAGGAATTACATGGTCTACAGTGAAGGAAACATATTGCCATTTTTCCGATGCGTGACAATATTCGCACAGAAACTTGGCTCGTTGTCGTACTTGATTTTGAGTAGCTTCACTAATGTAACGATTCGCAGACAAATTTCTAGTTTCCTATAATTCACTTTGATTTTGAGTTAGCGATGAATTTCTGATCATCCGATTCACCAAACTCAGATAATCGTCTAATTCCTCATATTCATCTAATTCTTTTTCTTCCTCTGAAGTCAGTGTAGATTCTTTTTGCTTAATTAATAAGGCTTCAATTCGCCCCTGTACTAAGCTGGAAGCTCGAAATATTGGCACTCCTTCTACTAGCTCGATGCGGACAGCACCATCTAATGGTAAACTGTTGGGCAAGTGTGACAATTTCATAGGTAAATTGATTGTCATAAATTACTTTATCCAGACTGTCGGTGAGATAATTTTAGCTGACTTGTCATCTAAATAGAAATTGTAAACAGGTTCTCCTGATAATTCACAGCGAAGCGGCTCAAGAATTTTAGTGAACGGATTCCAAACTGCTGTTACAGTCCGTTTTACTTTCTTTCGTTGCAACTCACACTGAATATGTACCGTAGGGAGATGGATAATCATTGCACTGTGCAACGAAGCTTCTACACTCATTGCATAACGCTCTTGGATGTCCAACAATTTTCTCTCTAACTCTCTATTAGTGGCTTCAATTCGTGCTAATTCTTTGTCTTGTTCATCACCAATCAATTTTTTTAACTCAATCTTGTTGCGGATCGAGTCGCTAATCGTATTGTAATAATCCTTGAGTCTTTCTTCATCCCTAGCTCTAGCTCTTGTTAATTTAGCTTGCCAATTATCTAGAGATTTACCAATTAATATTGCACTTTGATGTTCGATTAACCTCAACAAATCTTCAATTGTCATCGCCAATGGTGTCTCTTGATGCTCCACAGAAATTCTGTCAGACTCCCAAAACAAAGCATCCCCAATTTCTACTGGTGTTACTCCTGTTATTTCATTGATAATGAACGAAACTAAGCCAATCCTTTTTTCGGAAGCATTCGCTGTGTAAGCCACATTACACAAGATATAACGAGTAATTTCTGGTTTAGCATCTAAAAAACGAATTAAGCCATTTTGAGGTGCGAGTCTCTCCAATAAAATTTTCTCAAAGCCTGTGTTTTTCAGATGTCCATCGATTTTAACACCCAACGCACTAATAAGTCCTTTAACAGCTAATAGTTCAGATAGCTTATTTAAGACTTCTGAATGATAGGTGACAAAAACACTTTGGGGTACATCAGCAATAGTTGTAAAAGTAACTTCTTCGGGGAGCGAAAGCAGCGATGCTATATTTTCAGTCAACAACACATTTAAAATGTGTTCACCAGCAGGTTCTGCTATTCCGTCATGCAGAGAAACAATTTTTTCTAAGGTAGCAATAATTGGGTCTGATAACATATTTATTCAAATCAATCTCTCAGGCTTCAAAATCTTCGCCAAAAATCTGTTCATCCAGTTCTTGAATTTGCTGATATTGGTTTTTGGCTTTCAACAAATTATCTGCCAATTGCTCGAAGGCTGTATCTAATTCGGGCTTGACTTGATGCTTGAGCCAGATATCCATAACAATTTCACTAAAGTCAAATTCATCATCCACGTTCCCTAAAATTGTTTCAATCTCTCCGACCACTAGTTCAAACATATTAATTTTGTCATGCAAGATCCGCAGAATATATTCTTCGATACTGCCCTTGAGACAAAAGTTAAAAATAAAAACATCCTGGGTTTGTCCAATGCGGTGGATACGACCAATGCGCTGTTCTATTTTCATTGGGTTCCAGGGGAGGTCATAATTAACGATCGCGTTCGCAAACTGGATGTTACGTCCCTCTCCGCCTGTTTCAGATGCCAGCAGTACAGAAACAGTATCTCGAAATGCGGCTATAGCCTCATCTTTCTGTTTAAGGGACATCCCACCAGTAAATTCTGCAAAGGGGATATTTGCTGCTTGCAGAGTTTGAGCCAAATAAGTGCTAGTTGCTTTATGGGTTGTGAAGACCAAGGTTTTCTGGGAAGATTTTGAGAGCATTTCTACCAATACTTTTGCTTTCTCAACCTGCTTCACTTGGGCTGCTCGTCTTGCTAAAGACTTCAGTTCTTCATCAGGTAGGCGTTTGGTCAATTGCTTGAGGGAGTCAGCCAAAGCACCAGGGGATGAACCAGCACGCATCAGCAAATTAGTGCGGGAGAGTCTGTCTAGCTTGTCCTCTGAAGAACGTAGGTACTCGCTCAAGTCCTGGTAAAGTTTCTCCTCGCCTGCTGCTGGGGTAACGGTAATTGTGGTGGCGAAGCGTTTGGGCAGTTTAACATCTACTAGGGCGCGGGTATTTCGCACCATGACTTCCCGCATCAGGGAGCGCAACTTTTCGGGATTTTTAGGGACTCGCCCATTCCTGGAATCGACATATTCTTTTTTAAAAGCGGCTTCTGTTTGTAGCAGTCCCGGTTTGAGGAGGGTCAGCAGATTAAACAGTTCAATAAGGGAGTTCTGCACTGGCGTAGCAGTGAGCATGAGGATAAACCGCTTATTGAGGGCATTGACCAGTTTCCAGTTTAGGGTAGTGCGATTTTTCAGGTGGTGGGCTTCATCGACAACTACCAAGTCCCAAGTGCGACTGGTGACGTGGGGATAATGTTTAGCAGATTTAGCCGTGTTTAATGAAGCGATAATTCGCGGATTATTCGTCCAGAATTCGTCTATCGGTTGTTGTGGATCGCGGTTATCTGTGGTGATAGTAGCAATATCAAATTTGTCACTTAACTCTGATTGCCACTGGGAAACTAGGGATGCAGGAGTTAACACCAGCATGGACTGTACCATACCCCTTGCTAAGTACTCGGCTATGATTAGTCCCGCCTCAATGGTTTTGCCCAATCCGACTTCATCGGCTAGTAATGCGCGTCCACCCAGTTGTCTAAGTACTTTTCGGGCTGTTTCAATCTGATACCAGTATTTGTCAATAGCAGTTAGTGTGGGCAGGCAAATTAGCTGATCGTAGTCTGCCATTACCGAGAGGTTGAACAGGTTTAAACGCGCCTCGTAGAAGTTAATCGGGTCGTATTTACCAGCTTTCAGGGCTGACTTGGCAGTGTCAGAATTAAATTTGAATGTATAGTTTGTCTCCATGATGCATCCCTACCAGCTACTTTTGACCACTCCGCAGACACCTAACAGCTATTTTCCCGCATAGTGAGACTGTTAAATCTACATACGGTGAAGTTATATAAAATCTACTGGAATTTCTATCCAAAAATAAACTTTTTTCACCAGATACACGTAAACTGGAAACTAAAACCGAGCCGGTTGACCAAAGATCATCGTATCTTCTAGGAATAATGCCAGTGTCAACTACTGACCCTCTTTGCCGCATTATCGCCCTGTTTAACCAAGCGGGTGGTGTCGCCAAATCAACACTAACCCAAAATTTGGGATACCACTTAGCACGACGAAAACATCGCGTTCTCCTCATCGACGTAGACCCCCAAGCGTCCTTGACCAAATTCATGGGGTTAGTGCCATCTCAGTTACAAAAAACCGTTGCTGATGCCATTATCGACGAGCAGCCCTTACCGATTCATGAGGGCATTCACGGCATGGACTTGGTTCCAGCAAGCCGAGTCTTAAGTGGAGCAGAAATGCAGTTAGTCAGTGCTGCGATGCGCGAGTTGCGCCTTAAGGAAGCCATTGAATCTGTTCTAAATGAATACGACTTCATTCTTATAGATTGTCCCCCCAGCTTAGGATTGCTTTCCTATATCGCCTTAGTCGCGGCCACACACGTACTCGTCCCCGTCGAAACCCATATAAAAGCCTTTGAGGGAACAGACGAGCTTTTACAAACTATCACCCACGTAAAAAACAAAGCCAACCGCAAAATCCAAATAGCCGGGTTTATTCCCACGCGGTATGCCAACCAGAACTCAGCCGACAAACGAGCATTAGCAGCTATCCAATCTCAACTTTCCGCTTGGGGTCGGATTTTCCCACCCATCCCCAGAGCTACCGCTTTTGTCGATGCGTCAGAAGAACGTGCGCCTCTAGCAGTATTTGACCCGAAACATTCTGTAGTCGCTATCCTTGAAGAAATCGCCAAGGCTTTGGAGGCTTTATGATCCGACGCAAACAAACAGACAAACCCTTTGGAGGTCAAATTACAACTCCGCCCCCTGCACCTTGGTTATCCTCCCCAGATGCCGAGTTGCCTTATGCTACTGAAACTACTATCAAACTTTCAGATATAGTTCTGCCCCAACACCAGCCCCGACGATATTTTGACCCACAAGCATTAAAAGAATTAGTCTCGTCAGTCAAGCAGCATGGCATTCTCCAACCTCTGTTGGTGCGTCCAATTGGTGGAGGGAAATACGAATTAGTAGCAGGAGAACGACGTTATAGGGCAGGGCATGAAGCCAAACTTGAAGTCGCGCCTGTGGTTGTGCGTGAGCTATCTGATGACCAAGCGTTTCAGTTGGCTTTGATTGAAAACCTACAACGATCAGACCTTAACCCTGTTGAAGAAACTGAAGGGATCTTGCACCTGTTGGGAATCCGGCTGCATTGCGATGTAGAAGCCGTCAAATCCTTGCTGTATCGAATGAAAAACGCTCACAGTAAGGGGGAACAGCCGTCAAAATCCTCATTAAATGAATCTAGGAAAAACGTTTTTCCTAACTCAGATAATCCACAAACTGAGGACAACATTTCTGAGCATTTAGCCGAGAAAAATGAATCTAGTAAAAACGTTTTTCCTAACCCCGATAATCCACAATCTCTTGACGACGTTTCTGACCAGTTAGCCGATGAAACTGAATCTAGTAAAAACGTTTCTCCTAACCCAGATGAAGAACAATCAAACACGGTACAACAGGTGTTTGAGAGTTTGGGACTCATGAATTGGCTGTCGTTCATTACCACACGCTTACCTTTGCTAAATCTGCCCGAAGAAATTTTAATGGCACTGCGTTCTGGTCAACTGGAATACACCAAAGCACAAGTCTTGGCGCGGGTAAGGAATAATGAAATCCGAAAAAAACTTTTGTCCGAAGCGATCGCTAACGATTGGTCTTTAAGCCAAATCAAAGAAAAAATCACAGCTTGGACGGATGATGAACAAGCATCGTCATCTAAAGCATCTAACCAAATACCAGACCGCCTTCAAAATATCACCCAGCGTATTAAAAAGCGTCAGTTATGGAAAGAACCTAGCAAGCAAAAGCAGCTAGTAAACCTTTTAAACAAGCTCGAAGCCTTACTAGGGGATGAGTGACTTTAGGGAAATTGTCAGGTAATCTCTACTTTTAGAGTCTTTTTACCTTTGATTCATGATTGGGTGCGAGGGGAGAAACAGAGATGGCATCAGATTCACAGATTCGAGCATTACTCAAAGCTTGGTTAGATTACATCCATGTTGAAAATTTGAGTAATGCCAAAGTAGAAGCTGACGATTCTACTCAACCGAACATCTGGGACTCTCTCGTAAATCTGGTAGGCGATAAATTATTAATAGACGAGTCTTTATTTAAAAAACTAAAGCAACCATTTAAAAGTGCAAAGAACTTTGAGCAAACAAAATTACCATCAATTGCTGTAGCTTTCCCGCAGCTTTATGTAGTTGAATCGAATCGCCGTCAATTTCGCCCGTTGTTCACTATCAACATTTCTCCAATATTCGAGGGCAATTATCGCAGTAGCGGATGGAATTTAACTGAATATGAGTTTCAGCCTGTTATTCCTAATTTGATGCAGTGGTACGGGCTAGAGGAAGAAGCGGCTGAGTCCTTAGTCACAAGGGAAGGGTTGAGAGTTTTTCTCGAAACTACTTTCAATCGTCCCTTTAAAACGCTACAAGATTTTATGGGACTGATTGAAATACCGCCGTTTCCTGTGCGGTCAAAACTTCTCCCTTATCTATTGGATTTTGACTACGCTGCTTTTAATTACAACCTCAAAAAAGATTTTCAGAAAATTAGCGACCAGAATTACTTTCAGTGGTCAAGACCAGGACATCCGGCTTACGAATATCTGTTTGGGCAACCAAAAGCACCTCAACATGAAGTACTTTTTTTGGGTGCTTTTCCCAACTCCCAGGCGGATGACTATCAAGCACTTGCTCTCAAACATTCTAAGGATCAACCTGTTACTGCTGTGATTGGCCCACCGGGGAATGGCAAGACGACGCTGTTACTGCATAAGATAGCCCAGCAAGTGGTACATCGAGCAGTGGAATTAGCAACAACGGGTCAAGATAAAAGTAACCTAACTGTGGTAACAAGCACTAACAAATTTGCTGTAAATAACGTTGAGAAAATCTTAGCCAACAACTTGACCTCTGACCGTTTCTACTTATCAGGAGGTTCTAGGGATTTAGTTGAGAGCCAAGTGTTACCTAGTTTGCAAACTGCACTCGACTGGTTAGCCAAAGAAACATTTAAATTAGATGAATGGGAGTCAGCAAAGCAACAGTTGTTAGCTGGTGTTCAGCAAATAGAATCTCACTCTAAGCAAGACGAGCATGATCTTCAACAGAAAAAAGCTGATGAGCAGTTATTAGAGGAGCTATGCCACGATATACAATTGCTCTCAGTGGCGATAAAGACTTCTGCATTTGAGTCTTCGTCACCATTAGAATTTGACCGCGACTACAATAAGTTCCCCCTAGAAGCTTACCAGCAGATAGGACAACATCTTGACAGTGCTAGGCGTTCTTTACCGAGAGAAGATTACAGGCAGAATAAGAGTAGAAATACCAACTGGTTTGTCCAGATTTTGCAGACGATTAAACGATTCTGGCAGTTGATAACCAAAAGCAGCCCACGTCATATTCTCAAACGCTTGCACAAACAGATAGAGATGCCTGTGTTAGCGACCCTGGCCACCCCATTTCAATTTCAAATCCCACTAACAACTGAATCTCTCATCGCCGCCCAGCAGAGTGTTGACCAGCTTATTGCAGAAGCATTGAACTGGCAGCAACAACAGAATGGTATTGACAGCACACAACAGCAGATTGAGTCAAGAAAGCAGCAACTCAAAGACCTGATTACTCGCCGTTCTCAAATCGAAAACCGACACGCTACTTATCCCACCAAAGATTTTTACAGTCGCTTCTACACCGAATTGCACTCGCTGCAAGTAGAGTTATTTGAGTGGTCTTGGCAATTTCAGCAACAAGAAGCTCTGCGACGGAAAGATGAGGTGATAGCTTCCATAAGGACTTACATTGCATTATTGAATGGCGAATGGGATGCTTACCGTCAGTTAAGTCATAATTGGAGAAACATTTATCGGGATATCAGCCTGTTATTTCCGGTGTTTCTTTGCACTTTGCACTCCATCCGCAATTTGTTACCCTATCCCGATAGTGGCTGTATTGATCAAGTAATTGTAGATGAAGCGGGTCAGATTCCACCGCATCAAGTTTTCCCCGTTTTAGTGAGGTGTAATCGGGCTTTGATTGTTGGCGATCCATTGCAATTGGAGCCGGTTGTTAATTTAAGTGACCAGAAGAAAGATGAATATCGCAGCAAGTCGTTTCTAGAACAGGGGCTAACAGATGTAGATTATGACCGCTACAGCCCCACAGCAACAACAGCTTATCACCGAGCAGCTGGGGAATCAGGGCAACCGCAAGATATTGGTCAGGGCATTATCCTTAAATATCATTACCGTTGCGTTCCGGTAATTGCTGATTTTTGCGATCGCTTGTGCAACTACGGGATGGTCATTAAAACTGAGCCTCAAGTTTCTCGGTTGGGTGCTAACCTGATTGCAAGTCATGTCGAAGGTCAACTAGAGAACCATGTTAATTGGGCGGAAGTTGATGCAGTAGAAGCGTTGATTGAAGAGTTGTTAGCGGCGGGTTATCGCTTAAATTCTCCTGACTCTGACAACACGATTGGCGTGATTTCACCTTACCGTCGTCAAGTAGATGCGCTGACTCAACGTTTAAAATCTCGTTGGTCAGATTTTTCCCCCAAGAGCATTGGCACAGTTCACACGTTCCAAGGTGGACAGAAATCAGTGATAATTTTCTCGACTCGCCAATACTCTGCAACTGATAGTCTCTGGTTTATTAATCGGCGACCTAATTTACTGAATGTTGCTGTGAGCAGAGCGCGAGAACTGTTTATCCTGGTGGGGAATTTGGCACGAATCTCTGAAGGGGGGCATACCAGAGAGTTGGTGGAGTATATTAGGGAATTTGGGGAGATGCGATAATTTGAATCAATGACTTCCTGGCTTAGGCATCCATGTAGTGCTACTGCTACAGGGACGGCAACGGGTTTTGAGAACGGCATGAGTTAAGTTTGTTGCTCATCTGATTACGGCAATAACAGATCCCAGTAGTTAGTACCGTGGTAATATACCTTCTGGATCAAGCTGTTGGTAATACTCATTAGGTTGAAAGTATAACAACCGCGCCCCATCAGCGGCTAGCTGCTGCTGTTGGGTATATGCTCGGTAAACTAGTGGTTCTTTTCCTAAGTGCCAATAAGAATGAGGTTTGCTCAGTAGCTGTTCTAGTGCTTCACTTGTGAGTCTGTTTTCGCTTTGTCTAGAATACTCCAATTCAATCCAAGCATTGGGATCTTGTTCGACCTGTGCCTCTAATTCTTTCACACTTTGTTTTTGAGATTCCGAAACTGACAGTTTCGTTGTAGCCACGATTTCCTCTGGTAAAGCTAACAGGGAAAACTCGACACGTTCACTTTTTTTAGTGATTTGTTCCTCGTAAAACATATCTTCTAATTCTGCATCAACTTTACCAATGATATGAATGTGACCTTGAGCATCTGTTTCTAGCAAAACTCCATAATCAGTTTGGTAGACACCTAAATGAAAAGCATTACAGCCAATTTGCATTGCTAATTCTGATATTCTTGGAAGGGATACGCCCCTAGCTCGACGGCATAAAAGTTCAGCAGGCGAAGTCTTAATTATTGTCCATCCTAATTTCCCAACGAACAAACCAACAATCCATAAGTCCCATTCTGTCATATAAGGACGATCTCGTAAGTCTGCATCTGACAGAAGCTGTGGAGGCAAAGGGATACGATGACAATTTTCCTGTTGAAAAATCTGAGTTAGAGCTAGTTCAATCGCATCTAAACTGTTACAAAGAACACAAGTTGTATAATTCCAGTAATTGAATTTCATAAGCATCCTTATGCATTAGAAGAAACGATAAAGAATTTTCTACCCCATTATGAATGAAATGTTTGGTACGAATTATTTCCTGAGAGGTGACGTAGATTAATCATTGAAAATATTAATCTGGTTAATTTAATTTATTATAGTTTTGTTGGGCGGCCTTGCTTAATATAGTAAAAATGAAGAGTGGGGAATTCGGATTGGAGTAATTGTTGAGCAGCTTTGGCTACATTTTCAGTATCAAAAGAAACACAGCTAAAAATAAATCCACAGTGTTCAGCTACTGCAAGCTCACGACGTATCTGGCTCTTTAATTTCTTCAGATCATCCAATTCTCTTTGACGTGTACTACCTTTAGCAACATTGATTAACCAGTATTGTTTCGTTTTCACCTCTGCTAAAGAACCAATCCTCTCACCTTTAATAGTGTGTGCTGCCCCAATTGGTGTAATAATCCCATCATAGAAAGCAGGGACTCCAGCAGGAGTTACTACCAAAAAATCACCTAGAGAACCAGTGACATAATCAGCATAAACACTATGAGTTCCACCTTCACTATTTTGTCCCCCTAAATGTTTTGTCAGCACAACATCAAAGCAGCCTTCTTCTTCTCCTTCTTCCGTCAAAATTTCAGCCCGCAAAAGATCTTCGTAGGTTATATTTCCATACGTAAGTTGTTTCTTCAATGTTTCTGTCTGTTTTTCAGTTAGTTTTGAAACTATTTCGTACTCTCTTTGACTCTGGTAATGTGTACCTGTGAGTGGATCTTTCGCTACATCTTCGATTGTTGGAGCATTTGCAGGCTGCTCAAGAAATTTGTGAATATGTTCTTCCCATAGTTTTTCGAGTTGTGCGGGTAACTCAAGTATGATGTCTGGATCTATCCAAGGAAATGGAATTGGAACTGGTTCTGTTTTTTTGAAGTCGTTTTTGAAACTCAACAAACTTGATGGTAGTTCCTCAGTACTGATATCAGTGGTTGTGTTAGTTAAAGTTTTATCTCTGTATGTGCCACTATCATTAGCCAAAAGTCCTTTTGTCACTGTTCCCTTCAAGCTGGTGATATTAATACTTCCCTCATGCGTTTGAATATCATTGGTAGCAACATTGCCACTAGCTACAACGTATACATCATTACTGCCTGTGATTTTACCAACAGTAGTAATAGAGCCAGAACTGCTATTCAAGCCAACGGCTCCCTTGCTTGATATAATTTCGGGAATAGTAATATTGCCGTCTGCTACAACATATACATCCCGATCAGCATTAATAATATTGTTAACAGTAACAGAACCAGAACTGCTGTTTAAGCTAACTTGTCCATGACTTGATGTTATTTTACGGGTAGTCACGTCGTAACCTGCTACTATAGATACATTATATTTACCAGCAGTATCACCTTGAATATTGACACCTCCAGAACTAAGAATTGTTAATTGATTTGCATTGATGCTACCAGTATTTACATTACCGTTAGTTTGATCTTCAAGGTTAGTATTTCCGTATAGAAAAATGCTGACTTTACCTGAGCCATTGGCAGACAAATTCGCTGTGGAGATGTCACTAGCAGCTTTCAAAGTGATATCATCCGCATTGCCACTAGTGGTGATGTCTTTGGTAGTAACAGAACCTAGATTGCTAGTCAGGCTAACAGCGCCACTATTAGCAAGAACAGTACCAGTGCTGAGATTTTGGGAAGCAGTAACAGTAGTACTGCCACCACTGGTAATATCAATAGTCGCCACCGTCCCCTGCTGACTAGTTACTTTTACTGCCCCATTGTTGGAAGTGAGACTATTAGTGGTAATGTTCTGGTTAGCTGAAATAGCGATATTGCCTTTGGTGGTGATATCACCTTCAGCAATAAAAGTTTTAGCACTATTAACTGTCAAGTCCTTAAGACTAGCATTACCACCAACTGCATTATTGAAAGTAATATTGCCCAAACCTCCTGTCAGACTAAGGGATGAAGCACCTGCACTGTTACTATCGACAGTATTTTTGAAGGTGATATCGCCGCCCTTGGAAGTAGCAGTAGATTTAGCAGAGTTAAAAGTGTAAGCACCCGTACTGCTATTGAGGATTGTGGGGCCATCAAAAGTAATATTGCCGCCTTTGGTGACAACATTGGAGCCAGTGAGATTAATCTTAAGTCCCTGCAAGAGGACAGAACTACCTTGAGTGGAAATATTGCCTACAGTAATGCCATCTTTGGGTGTTGCTGTTGTAGAAATGGGGTTAAGGAGGAACTGGCGATATTGTCCAGAGATGTTGCCATATCCAAGGATTTGCCCTTTATTATTGATGGCTGTAGCCTCTGATAAAGTCCAGCCTGAGTCTTGTGGAATCAAGCTGTTGAGGTCTGTCATTTTGCCATTGGTGTAGAGGAAAGGGTGATCAAAATTATAATTAAAATTATAATCACTGCTGGAGTCACCAATGATTTGACCAGCATCATTGATGGCGTTAGCACGACTGTATTGCAAGCCAGGGAGAGTGCCGAGGTCAGTCATCTGTCCCTGACTGTAGAGGAAAGCGTGTTGCGAGTTATTACCAGTGTTGGAATTGCCAATGACTTGACCAGAATTATTAATATCTGTGGCAGTGCTGAAGTCGCCTCCGGGCAAAGTGCCCAGTCCAGTCATATTGCCATTACTGTAGATGAAAGCTTGTCCTGATGATGTGTAGTAACCGCTATGATAAATGTGACCAGGTTCATTTCCATAACCGCCACCACTAACGTAAACAGAAGTATCGTGAAATACTTGTTGTTGAGAACCACCAACTATTTGACCAAGGTTATTGATGCTTGTAGCATTGCTGTAAATACTTGTAGCATTGCTGTCAATGCCATTCGGTAAAGTACCCAGATCACTCATATTTCCATTCTGATAGAGGAAAGCGTGATATTCTGGGTAAGATAGAGTAAGGCTTCCATCAAAAATCACTTGATAGTATATGGAAGTACTGGAAGTACCTACAATTTGACCAGAATTATTGATAGCTCCAAGATAGCTGTCACTGCCTCCAGGCAAAGTGCCGAGGTCGGTCATCTTGCCATCACTGTAGAGAAAAGTGTGTTGCGTCGTATTGATATAAGATTCACCCACAACTTGACCAGAATTATTGATGCCTGTGGCATAGCTGTAACTGGCTCCAGGCAAAGTGCCGAGGTCGGTCATTTTGCCATCACTGTAGAGAAAAACATGATATTGTGAATTATCACTGCTGATAGAACCACCAACAATTTGACCAGAGTCATTGATAGCCGCAGCATAGTTATTACTGCCTCCAAGTAGAGTGGTAAGGTCAGTGACACTGTAACCAGTATCAGTCGAACTTTGTGAATCGCTCAATCCAGATTGCAAACTGAGTCCAGGACTATTGTCAAGAGCAGTATTCTTGAGGGTGATATTGCCAGATTTAATACTGCCTTTTGTTTGCACTTTTAGAGAAGACCCGATGTAATCACCGAATTGAAGATTATTGGATGCTGAGATTTGGACATTTGTGGTGACATCAGTGCCAGTAAAAATAATTTGCTCACCAAGGTTAGTTTGAAATACTTCACCTTCACCATCGCCAGTCAGAGAAAAGCTTTCTGGATTTCCATTAGCATCTTGTAGAGTTAACTGGAAATTTTGATGATTATCGAAATTACCAAACTTTCCCTTTAATACTGGACTAGGATTTAAAAGAGAATCGTTACTATTAATTCCAACTAGGGACAGATTTTTCCCACTTCCAGTAAGTTGGTCTAAACCAGTCGTCGGATTGTTCGGAAGTGATTGAGATGCAAGAGATGTAGAAACAACTGATTGATTAAATAACGGTAAACTATCAGAGATAGTACTAACAGAATTACTGTAGTTAGTAAGAGTTTCCAGATTAGAGCCAATCAGACCAGAAGCACTACTTGTTGTAGATGTTTTTTGCAACCCTATTAATGACGAATTATTATCTGAAGCACTGCTGAAAGATGTTCCTGTCAGAGAAGATGGTAATAACCCTCCTTGAGATGAAGAGCTATCAGTGGGGAGAATCAGATCAGAAATTGGCATAAATTATATCTTTTTAATAAGAAATTATTGTGACGAAAAACGGAGCCGGATAATTATCTATTGAGAGTTTTTTATTTGCTCCCATAAGCCGAAAAATTCCCAAAAAAAATGCTAAATCAAGGTTTTCAGCTTTTGGGTGCATTGATTTAGTAGATAGAGTACTAAAGAGCCATTTGATTAATTAAGAGTTGAATAAATGCTTGCTCTCAGAAAACAAATATCTTTGATGAAGATAGTTGAGGTAAAAAATGATTTCGGAATTCTCAAGTTTTAAGGATTGGAACGAACTCAACACTTCTAGATATTCATCAAACCTCGAATCTTTGAATAATGCAGGTACTTGAGTTGAAGATAAGATAATATTTCCGTTTCAGTCTACCGAAGCTTTACGGAATTTATTGCTGGCTTGTTTTTAGGTAAAATTCTGGCTTGACAAGTGAATTTATAGTTAGATTAAAGTTTTTATATGTTTTAGATGTTTTTTCGGAAAAGAATTTACAAGATTTATCTAGCTGGCATTGACTGATTTATTTCTGACTGTAGAGCAGAAAATTGGTTAAGCATTCCAGCAGTCCGAAGTTTGTCCAGTACGTAAAGCACTGCCAATTGCTGTTCTACAAACAACGGGGCAGACAAAGGAATTGCATCAATTTTCGCTTGCAGTAAAGATGTACTTTGACTTCCAGCCTGTGCTAGTTGGTGAGGGGAAGAATCAGAAGTTTCGGGATGAGCAAGTCCTACCCATCTTGTTAGCTCGGCTGCAACATTTTTTGCCTCACCTCCAGACTGTTGAACGATTTGCTTCCAAATATCCGCACAATTTGACGAGCATGATCTTCTAAAGTGCAAGCTTCATCAGATTTATATAAGGCGCTGACTATTCTGGCTTGGGCTAAGTTGAGCGGCATTCCTAGCTCTTTTTGAGAGTGCTGAAGAAAAAAAAGCGTCTTCTCCGTGTTGCTGAAGTGTGACTGGTGCGAGTTTCCACAAATCCCAACTTTGCTTGAGCAGAAACCAATGTTGTTCTGTAATTTCACTTAGTGGCTGCATCGTGGCATGGTATTGAAAGCGTAAAAACATTTGCTTGAGTCTCTCGACTCTTCCGACGTAAGAGTCGGACAACTTCATCTGACTGGAGGAGAAATGATTGTAGAGGACGGTAGAATGTTGAACGTGAAGAAAACGAAACCCCACTATTGCTGCTAGAGTTAAATACTCCCGGTCTGCATCCAATTGAGTCTGTGGATAATTCCACACTTGTAACTCTTGCAAGCGCACTGCTGTAGAGCGACGAATTAGGAAGGCATGAAGAGGTTGCCAGTTATGCATTAGTCTCTGCATTCTTTCGTCGTCATTCTGTTGGAATGCGAAAGCAATTCTCAATTGACACTGCTCGTTTTGATAAAAGCACCATTGCCAATCACCATAGGCAATGTCAAAGTGACGATTTTGTTCTAATGCTGCTACTTGCAAGGCAATTTTTTGGGGTGTCAATTCATCTGAGCCAGAAAGCCATTGGATATAGTCACCAGTAGCTAAAGCTAATCCATGATTGTAAGCAGCACTCGCTCCTGGTTGCTGGCATTGAGTTAAGATTACACGTCCTTTAGTTGTGCTGGCAAATTGGCGACTAATTTCGCTCAAGTTCTCGGTCGAGTCGTGTTCAACAATAATAATTTCCAGATTCGGATAAATTTGTTGTTGGCAACTATGTAGACAGGCGGCAAATCTGCTGGCGTTATTACTAGAGATAATAATGGAAACTAGGGGGGCAGTGATTCCCTGGCTCTGATTTGGCTGGAAAGCGGGGAAAATGTATGACTTGAATTCTTCTACAGTAGTACGAAAGTGAGTTTCAATGGTTGGTCGCAAATGGCTGTAGCGGGCGTTGGCAGGGCGACGATAAAATTCTTCTAGGACTTGAAGCCCGTTTGCTAACCATGCAGTACAGTTAGATTGGGTAACGATGCTGTCAGGCAACCAGCGTTTGCGAACTAAATACTTGGGGATATGTACTGGAGTTCCGTGTGCAAACAGTCTTAAGTAAAACTCCCAGTCATGACAGCCTTTCAACTGTTCGTTTAATAAACCAACTGTTTGGAAGACTGATTTGGGTACGACGACTTGAGAGAGTGTGTGAATGAAGCATCGCCAAAGCATCGAAAGAATCAGGTCATCTGGATGGCTTGGACTGAGGCTCATTCGGTCGCCCTTGTGGTCAACACTTGTGATGGCGATATAGTTGCAGTAGCTGAGGACAGCAGTAGGTGTTTGTTTGAGAGTGTCAATTTGATGTTGCAGGTAATCTGGTAGCCATTGGTCGTCGCTATCGAGAAAGGCGATAAATTGCCCCAGCGCATTTTTAATGCCCAAATTTCTAGCGGCAGCAGCACCAGTATTAGTGGGTATTTGTAACAGTTTTACCTGTGGATAGTGTGTATGAATCCAATCAGCAGTCCCATCGGTGGAGCCGTCATCAATTACAATAATTTCGTAGTCAGTATAGGTTTGACAACAGACCTATCGAGAGCGTATTTAAGATAATGTTTACGATTGTAAGTCGGAATGATAATCGAAACAGTGGTTGGTGAATTTAAAATCTGCTGAGGGGAGTTAGAGGTGTTCTGAGAGCGGTGTTTAGATTTAATAGTAAAATGAGCGACAACTTGCATAGATAGCTCATATTGGCTGTCTAACCCCCGCCTTTTGAGTGCGTTATTGATTGCTTTTTGAGACCAGCGAATCGGTTCAAACTGTTCGTTAGTCAAATTGCCAGAGTGACCGGCGATAATAATAAAGAGGTGAGGGATATGGTAAAAGTCGGTGACTTCAGACAGTTTTAGACACAAATCATACTCTTCGCATAAGTAAAGTTCGGATCAATACCTCCCACTTGCTCGTAAACGGTGCGGCGTATTAAGCGGAAATGGAAGATCATAAAGTCAACAAGCAGCCGTTCTTTGGAATAGGGGATTTGGCAACGCTGCCCGATTCCATGCAGGTTTCCCTGTTCGTCCATTAGTTGATAGTCTGTGTAGACAAGTCCTACTTTGGGGTGATTATTCAGAATGGAAATTGTCTGTTCTAAGGCGGTGGGAGCCAGAATATCGTCACTGTCTACCCAACCGATATAATCTCCAGTGGTTGCTGCAACAGCCCCGTGGATAGCAGGGCAATACCAGTATGTTTGGCAGCTATGACTCGGATGCGTTGATCTTGCTGGGCATACTCGGATGCAATTTCAACGGAGCGATCTGTAGAGCCATCGTCCCATATTAACAATTCCAAGTCCGACCAAGTTTGAGCCAGGACACTTTTAATTGCCGCAGCAAGGTAGTTTTCTCGATTGTAAACTGTGATGACGATAGAAAAGATTTTTTCATCAGTTAACGCCCAATTAGTAAATTCAGCTATGCTTTATCCGTTCAGGTAACATGATGAGTTTTTGACAGGAGTGCTGCTAAGAACTTTCAGTAGACCGAAAACTTCTGCGATCGCTAAAAATAGTAGTGTATGATACCGTTTTTTTTTGAAATGTACAAAAGGGGATTGTGAGATGTGAATAATAAGATTTGCTTATAAATAAAGCCCCGAAAATCAACCAAAATCAGCCAGATGGTAAACAAACTTCGCAGGCTACCCCATAGTTGCGGTCTACGGCTTGACGTAGAAATTCAAGCATCTGTTTGAGGGTAAATAAGTGAGAAAGAACTTTGTCGAGAGCTTCTTTTTAAACGGCTAAGATAATGCCATACTAGATAAATCCAAATATTAATAATTAAAAACGCCAAAGCTACAAATAAAAGCCGAATAATGGGATTTTTAATAGTAGTTTTAATTCGGCACTGGTTTTTCATCCGATAGCTACTCTCAATCCCAAAACGAAGACGATAGTCATCATGTATCAGGTGTAAAGATAACTGTACTTTATAGACTGCGTAAATAAAAAACTCTCGCCCATGCGCTCGTCTTTTACCATTTTTATATGTACAAATTATCCATACATGAAAAGTGACTGAGCCATATTTATCGCTGTTTAAAGTATAAGTTGTTTTATAACTGCGCCTACCTCT
The DNA here is from genome assembly GCF_026127265.1 of Nostoc sp. KVJ3. Lineage (GTDB taxonomy): Bacteria > Cyanobacteriota > Cyanobacteriia > Cyanobacteriales > Nostocaceae > Nostoc. The sequence goes on along the minus strand of NZ_WWFG01000017.1, from coordinate 5,123 downwards.
AATTAATTGTCTAGTACCGCCATGTTTACCTCGAATAATTACTGGCATTTCAAAGGGGATATCAAGAGCTTGCAACCATCTGATGACTGGCACACAGAAGAATTCCCGGTCTAAATACAATCGTTCTATTTTTAGCTTCAAAGGCTCAATCAGAGCTAAAAGATAAGTAATAATTGCTACTAAAGTATTTTGTTGTTGAACAGCTTTAATAGCTAAGGTAAGTCGTTTATTCTTTTTAATTACATAGACAGTAGCGTAGGCATAAAAAGAACAAGTGCCACTTTTTGCTTGACTTCTATAAATGTATGGTGCTTCTGATGATGATGGTTCACCATAATATGGAATTAAGTTAAAATCGATAGCAATTTTGTATTTTCCTTTTTGAATACCATCTGGGAACCGACTTTGAAGTGCAGTATTTAAATCTGATTCCAGAGAGTTCAGGTCTGAATATTTCTCCAAATGATAAACGAATATCGTTACTTGTGGGAACATTTTTTAATACTTTACTTGTGTTTTCTATGCTATCTCTTTGGGTGGCTGCCCTAATTAGAATTTCAAAGATATTTTTTTGTTCACACTTGCCTTGAGTCTGAATTGGAATATTTTCCGTTAAACAGTTTACTACTTCGTTCAAAGTTTTACTATCAGTTAGAACTGGGGTAGTTGCAGTCATAGCCAAACTAATTAATCCTCTAAATCGAAAATTTTGCTTCTTTACCCCAATACTTTACAAAAATTCCAAGACCAGCACCAACAATCTTCTGGTGCGAGAGCTACCCTTACCTTTGTATCCAAATCATTAGTTTTATTTATGTAATATTGGTCAACGCTTTTTCAAAAAACTGTATCATAAAATACAGTTTCTTAGACAACAATCAGTTTCACAGGTATTCATCACAGAGCGATCGCAGAAGTTTTCGGTCTACTGACTTTGACTAATAATTTTTCTGCTGATCATGATTTTCTGCTTAGGCGTTAACACTTGCCGCCCCGAAGTCTACGGAAGTATTTGTGAATTTTAACTTCCTCTTCGTAATCTCTACTATTGAGTAGGCATTGCTCAATTTTGATACTATTTTGACGTTGTTAATTGCTTGCCTCACTTTTCGTTAGTGGCAAGCTGATTGCGCTATGCCGGCAAAATCTCTCCATACCACCTGCCCGACTGATAAGCATTAATATATTCAAAAAGGTCTACAGTGTCTTTCTTTCCAGGTTTTAAGAACTCGTGGCTCGGAGTCGGCGTTAGCGGAGTGGCTCTTGCGGGCTTGCAGGATCTAGTTGGCCCAACCAGTAATCTTTCTGCCCGTAAGAGCCACCGACTCCGAGAGCGTAGCGGTCACGAGTTCGTCGGCTCAACACGAGCATTATCGACTAAAACCCCTAGAGCGTTGCTTTTGCTCCAGTTCATCTTGCTGCTGCTGCTGTTTAATAAGAATCTCATTCCAACTTAGCCCCTTGGGTGCAATTCTTTTAGCCTGGGGTAACATTGACTGAACGACCTCGGCGGCTTCATTTCCCCGATCATCGTTATTAAATGCCACCCCAATCCTGTTGATATTTCTGAGAAGTTCAAAGGGCAAGTTATCTGGATCATCCACTGCCATGTACATTGTCCTCACTGGTGGTTGCCCCTTGTGTCCATTCCTGTCAATCTCTGCCATTGTCAGCGCATCAATAGGGGAAGAACACAGGTACACTCTCTCGATTTTATCGTCTGGTTCTCCACCCAATTTCAGGTGAAACCACCCAGGAGAGCGATCGCTGTTTTCGGGGTACTCGGAACAGCGATTATCTTGGCGATGAGTATCCCAAACCAGTGCGCCTGACTTAGAACCGTTCAAAGAGCGCTTGATAAAGACAACATTTCGGTGCTGGTCTATGTAACCCAACCCCTGCTGCTGTAATGGGTGTACAAGGAAGTTTGTTATACCGCGTTTTTGAGTCAAGAAATGCTGTAATACTGGGCGTAGGCTTTCATCCTCTGGCGGTGGTGTAAACTGGGGTGAACGCTGTTTTTGCTCTCTATCAGATGCCAGTTGATTATTAGCGATTAGAACTAATGCTTTAGCTTCATCAGTAGTCCATCTGGCTGGACTGGCAAAGATAATTTCTTCAACATCTTGAAGTGGCTTATTATCTAATAATGCCCTGATAGCGATTTCTTTATCTCGGTCAGTCACTAATAAGTTTTGCAAGTCGGCACTGTAATACTGATATAACTCGCTGAAAGATTATCTTTTAGCTTTGGTTCATCTGTGGTTATAGTTGGAGTTTATTAAGAGCAATTGCGTCTACTGTTGTTTGCGATCTATGCAGTTGCTCCAAATAAACAATCGCTGCTTCCAGGTCGTCGAATATGTTCTTCCGGCTGATAGCTGCTGCTGATTTTGAGAAAGTTGTTGTGTTAGTTCTAATACTGCTTCAGTTAAGGCTGACTCGACAGTTGATTGGTCAACATAATCAGAAATTGATGAAATAGCTCTTTTCTCTACATGGGATTGTAACTCAGCCGCAAGCTCTGCATCCAGGTCATTAAATGTAGCTTTAGCTGGTAACAAGTCCCTCTTTGTATTGAGAAAGTTTTTTGCGTTAATTCTAATACTGTTTCAGTTAAGGCTGACTCGACAGTTGATTGCTCAATATAATCAGAGATTGATAAGATAGCTCTCTTCTCTGCATGAGATTGTAACTCAGCCGTCAATGCTTCATCAAAGTCATTGAATGTAGTTTTCGCTTCAAGTAGCTGCTGCCGATATTGAGAAATTTGCTCTGTTAATCCTAATACTGTTTGGGTTAAAGCTGACTCGATAGTTGATTGCTCAATATAATCAAAGATTGATAAGATAGCTCTCTTCTCTGCATGAGATTGTAACTCAGCCGTCAATGCTTCATCAAAGTCATTGAATGTAGTTTTCGCTTCAAGTAGCTGCTGCCGATATTGAGAAATTTGCTCTGTTAATCCTAATACTGTTTGGGTTTAAAGCTGACTCGATAGTTGATTGCTCAATATAATCAAAGATTGATAAAATGGCTTTCTGATCTGCATGGGATTGCAACTCAGCCGTCAATGCTTCATCAAAGTCATTGAATGTAGTTTTAGCTCCAAGGAGTTGCTGCCGATATTGAGATAGTTGCTCTGTTAATTCTAATACTGTTTCAGTTAATGCTGATTCAATAGTCGATTGCTCAATATAATCAAAGATTGATAAAATGGTTTTCTGATCTGCATGGGATTGCAACTCAGCCGTCAATGCTTCATCAAAGTCATTGAATGTAGTTTTAGCTCCAAGGAGTTGCTGCCGATATTGAGAAATTTGCTCTGTTAATCCTAATACTGTTTGGGTTAAAGCTGACTCGATAGTTGATTGCTCAATATAATCAAAGATTGATAAAATGGCTTTCTGATCTGCATGGGATTGCAACTCAGCCGTCAATGCTTCATCAAAAGTCATTGAAGTTTTTAGCTCCAAGGAGTTGCTGCCGATATTGAGATAGTTGCTCTGTTAATTCTAATACTGTTTCAGTTAATGCTGATTCAATAGTCGATTGCTCAATATAATCAGAAATTGATGAAATAGCTCTTTTCTCTACATGGGATTGTAACTCTTGAGTAATCGCCGCGTCTAGTCCGTCGAATGCGGTTCTTCTTGCTTCTAGCTGCTGCCTGACTTGAGAGAGTTGTTCTGTTAATTGTGGTAACGTTTCCATCAAGGTAGACTCAACTACTGACTGTTCAATAAAGTCAGAGATTGCATCCACTGCTCTTTGTGATAAGAGTTGTTGCTCCACATCAGCAATCGCTTCTCCAAGGTCATCGAATGCGGTTCTTCCTTCTTCTAGCTGCTGCTGATATTGAGACACTTGCTCTGTTAATTGTGGTAATGTTTCAATCAAGGCTGACTCAATTACTGACTGTTCAATAAAGTCAGAGATTGCATTTATGGGTTGTTGGCTCTCCGCTGTTCGCCCGACACGATTGTTCAACAGATGTTCAATCCGCGCATCATCGCGTTGTGATTGGTAGTCAACTCCACGATGTTTTTGCAAACCTGGGAAGGTATAAGCTGCACCTAATTGGTGTGCCACTGAAAGCTTGCCCATCTTTCTCGTAAGAAATTCCTTTAGATTTCCCATTTCTGGTAAATCCTGTCCTTACACTGATACCATCAACCTGCAAGCGCATTATGAATAAAGGCATCTGAGGATTGTCAACAGATGCGTTATCAATTGTCTGCTGAACTTGCTCCTTGATAGTGCGTTCTGGGAGGGAGTCGCGTTGCCCCAATGAATATTCTCCTGCTCTCGCCGGATACGCCTGATTTGCCCTGTGCTGGGTGTCCGATTCAGTTTCTCTCTACTGCCCTGCACTTGCACTAACTCATAGTCTTGTTCGATTTGTCGCAGAACTTTTTCAGAGCGCACATAATCCCAGGAATCATGTACTAACAGCCCCGTGTCCATCCTAATCCGGCTGGCTGCAATGTGGATGTGGTCGTCGTCGGTGTTATGGTGGCGGAAGATAACAAACTGATTGGCATCAAAACCCATTTCCTTCATGTAGCGGTCGCCAATCTCGCTCCACTTCTCATCATCCAATTTATCACCCTTAGCTGCTGACAGTGAGACATGATAAACAACTCGGTCTGCATCTGAATTTAGTTGTCGAGACAGCTTAAATTCCCCGCGCCAATTCACGAGCATTTCTCCGCTCATGTTGCCGCCGATTAGTTTGGCATCTTCACGGGATTCTAAATAATCCAACAGCTTGCGAAAACCTCTGCCTTTTCTTCCCAATCATCCTCTTCGTTTTCCTCTTCCGAATCTTCCGAATCAATGTCATCCGAGGCAATGTCTCGTCTGCACTGATGCAACAGTTCTAAAAGTTCTCTTTAGTTCTGGTGAAGCCGGTAAAGTTCGCCCAATTTTTAGGGCTGTGTTGGTTGCCTTGACAAGCTGGTTTAGGTTGTTGCCGATTTGTCCTAATTCCCAATATGTTTGCAGGCTAATTTTACTTAGTCGTTTGGGTAATGGACGCATCAAACGCATTACGTCTTATGAGTTCCTTGCTGACATCCCCGCATCAAGTGATTTTATTCGCAGCAAGTCCAGTTCGATGT